>DAOLNV010000002.1:0-48585 GCA_035416745.1 Candidatus Hydrogenedentota bacterium
CCCTACTGGCGGCAGTTGCCGCCGACGGAAGATGTTGCCAAAGGGTGTCTTGCCAACTCAATCTCCGACTTTCTCAGACTTCCAGAACTTCTCGCGTCTTTCGGCCAGCTTGGCTACGACGTCGTTGAAATGGTTCTGGCTGACCAAGACGGCTGGGACAGATACGAGGCGGCCAAATGGCTCACCATGCGCCGATGGCTTGAAGCCAATCCCGGCGACGAGTTCGCGAAAGATGTTCGAGCCAAACTGACCTCGGAACCCGAGCGCTACGCCGCTTACACGCGTGAATACCTGGGCTGGGGTGTGTTCGCGCTGATGCCGCGGTGAGGCGTTGGCGCATCCGGCGGACCGTCAACGGATGTGCCGCGGAACAGCTGGTGGCTCGTCAAGATGTCATTGCGCCTGATTTCATTTCTTATGGTTTAGTTATCCGTGCAATCAACAGAAAGGTCTGTCTCAGGCAGGCCTGACAATTCATTCAAGCCGACGCCGCTTCGAGGCGCGGCTGAATTCAAGCGTTGGAACGCAAAGAAGAGAGGCATCCCAACCGAGGGGCGCCTCCCGTTCTGCCAGCTGCTTCGCTACGTCGTGATTCAGGGCTTCAGGCCACACTCCCAGATGGCAATCCCTGTGCCCACATCCCATGCTTCGTTATGAGGATTCTCTTCTGTCAGTTTGTGTGCGGCGAGCCATACTGCTTCGGCTTGTTGCGGGGAACTCTTGGTCATATGGTCTTCAGTTCGGTTCTTAGGCTTCGCAGGAGGCCGATGATCTCTGGCAGGTGGTGGTTGACGCTGCCGGACACGTTGAGGTAGACGCCGAGGCCGCTTTCCCGGGTGGTTTGCCGGTAAGCCATGTTGTGGTAGTGCAATGGCGGTCACGCTGGGCCCCCGCTACTCCTATTTTAATTCTAACGCCGGCCGCTAGTAGGTCACCGCGCGCTTGGATTGCCGCAAATAGCGCGGGTGCCGTAAGGGGCAAGGCTGCTTCTGAATGAACCCATCTATCTGCTGATTGGTAGATTGCTCAGGCATGCTGCGCACAGGGGACGAATGAGGTTTCTCCGACGGCCGTGCACGAACTCTATCGACGGGGAATTTCCGCGCACAAACCACGATGACGAAAGGTCTATACAATTGGGCGCGCAATACGGAGAAGCCCAAAGGCACGGGAAACGCCGGCAAACCGATCACGCAGCACTGGCGGGGCATTCGGGCAGTATGAAGCCCCAGTGGCGATAGCAGTGCGAGGAGATTAAGGATGAAACTCTACACGCGCAAAGAGGCGGCCCAGCTCATGAAGATCGGCTTGCGCACTCTTGGCCGGCGTATTGCTTCGGGCGAGATCCAGTGTTACCGGCTAGGCGATGGTCACCGGTGAGGTAGTCGCGGTCAGTGTTCCTCGGCAACTTAAAAGCCTCGACCTGGGCGAAAGGGTTATCTCCTGAATACAGTTCAAGCTTCTTCGCGTGATTCCAGATGGATCTGAGGGTCTTGAGCCCGTTGTTAACGCTTACCTTATCCAAACCGACCCCTTCGGGTTTGCTCTTTCCCTGGCGGGTCAGTTCTGTCTTGAACTGTTCAGCGTTCTCTCGGGTCGCGTCGCCAAGCCGTTGGATATCGGTGAACTCGCAAAACTGCACAAACCAGTTCTTGTATTCCTCGACGGTGCTTGGGGAGCGATTGGCGTTTGCCCACAGCAGGAATTCCCTCCAGAACTCTTCCACCGTGGGGTTCCTACGTTTGACCGCCGGCTTGTCGCTTGGCACAAGCTCGGCTTTTCCTGTTTCTTCCAGAAGAAGTTCTACCTCTCGTTTGAGGCTTTGCGCCTTGTGCAGGCTCTTCGTTCCCAGACTTCGGTGTTTCTGTTTTCCTCGCTCCCGGTACAGGATATGCCCCGTGCCGGATATGCTCTTGCGGCGGATGGTCGCCATGATTCATTCCTCCGTACGTATAGACCGTCCACTGGCCATATTCGCGTGGAGGAAGGAGAATGGCGTGTTACACCATCCGTTACACCCTACCCCTTTTTGCACAAAAATGGCCACTGGCTTGCTTCTGCAAACCACTGGCCTGGAATAGGTTATATGGTGGGCGGTGCGGGACTCGAACCTGCGACCCCTTGCATGTCAAGCAAGTACTCTAACCACCTGAGCTAACCGCCCTTCTGAGCCTTGAACTATAGCAAGCGGAGACCGTCGTGTCAATCTGGATCGGGTAGATCGGCAACGGGCTCCCAATTGGGATGATGCCGCTTGGCCCAGACAGAACTGACGATGCCGCCGAAAATTGTGCGCACGCTGTGCGGGTTGACGCATACTCCGAGGTAAACGTGGCCCAGGAGCAGGAGAATCATGCCCAGGCCCGCGATGTCGTGAATGGTGTAGAGCACGGACTGCCAGGCAAATCGATGGCCGGAACTCAGGCCCATGATGAGGCCGGTGACGACAAGCACGATCATCATCGCCAGAGCGGCCCAGAAGAGGATCTTCTGTCCGGCGTTGAATTTCCCTGCGGGGTAGTGGCCTTTGCCGCCGAGGTAGCCACCCATGTGCATGAGCCATACGCGGTCGCCCTCTTCGGGAAGCATCTTCTTCACCCAGACGATCGTGACCAACGCGAACGACACGGCTGCAACGTAGCCGGCCAGGAGGTGTATGTATCGCGACCATTCGCCGAGGAAATCGTTGTGCCCAAGCAGGAAACTGAACCCGGTGAAGCACAGGTACGTCACCGATGCCATCAGCCCGAGGTGGCTGACGCGCTCGAAGGTGGTGAACCGCAAGGTGTCTAGCTTGTCTTCGTTGGGGCCGGTCTTCGCGCCGAACATCACGTAGTGGGCGATGATCACGAGCAGCACGAGCAACACGCACCACAGCGCGTAATGCTTCACGAAGCTTTCACGGAAGGCCGCGAATGCCAGGTCGGCCGTGAGATAGTCGAGCTTCTTGAAGTTGGGCTGGGTGACCGGCAGCGCGTCCGGCCCGTATGGGTCGACCATCGCCCTCCCGAAGAAGAACTCGGAGTCCATCGAGTGGCAGTCGGTACAGCCGTTGGCGCCCAGGGCCTGCTGGGCCGGCACAACGCCGTGCGAGAGCGTCCACGGCAAACGTTGCGCAAGCGATGCCAGGGCGGTCATCTTGGCGTCCGAACCGCCCGAGGCGGCGGCGAGGTCGACCTGCTCGACGCTGTACTTGAACATCTTCATGGGCCGGGGCGCTTCGGCGACCTGCCAGATCTGAGAGGTTTCGTCGAAGGCATATCGGAACTTGGCCAGACCGGGTTCGCCGTCGGGAATGGCCTCGACGCCGGCCCAAGACTCGCCGAAAGGCGGGTCGTTGACGTCTTCGACGGTGATTCTGTAGGCGCTGGTCCCTTTTATGTAATAGACCTCGGGCTTGGGAAGGCGCGTCATGGTGCGCACGAGGGCCCAAGCCATGGTCCCCATCTCCTGCTCGGTGTTGGCTTCGGGCCATCCGTCCAGGTTGTCGTCATAGATGCTCAGCCGCTCGATCTCCGGCGTGGCGTACGCCCTGAACTTCTTGACCCAGGCGCTCTGGAACTGCTTAGCATCCGCCGTTGCGGGATCGGGCATGGACACGGCCGGGTTTTCCAGCGGGGTGGCGGGGATGTAGAAGTACTTGTACTCCTCTTGAGTCAGCAACGTCCAGGCAGCGGCTGTCTCTTTGGTGAACACGGGCCGGATGGTCGTGCCGTCGTCAAAGGCCCAGAACGCGCCGAGCTGGTACCATTCGGAGCGCAGCTTCTGTTCTCCATTGGAATCGTGGTAGGCCCACGAGACGGGCTTTTCTTTGATATACCCCACGCGCGGCGCATTCAGCTTGCTCGGGACGGCCTGCAGCTTGTCGCCGTAGAGACGGTAAGCCTGGCCGCGGAACACGCACGAGGGCTCGGCGCCTTCTTCGAGCGTATTGGCCAGCGCAAGAAGCATGAGCTTCCGTTTGTAGTCGTTGTCGACCTGGTCTCCGACCACCTGCGCGACCGTCACCGCGCCCTGTTCGCGCAACCTCTGGGCCCACGGCGTCAGATTGCCCGCGCCATCTTTGAAATAGCTCCAGAAATCCGCGTCGTCGGCCGGCACCCGGAATTCCGCGGCGCGCTCGATTTCGGCCGGCGTGAGCGGAAACGCCGCCGCGCCGAGCTCGTTGACCATCGTTTTTGTCCAGAAAGCGTTGAACCGTTTGCTTGCGGCGGTCTCCTCCCCGATGTCGTGAGGAAGCTTGATGTTCTTGCCGGTCAGGGTATCGACGACCGTCGCGGGATAGAGTGCCGTGCGCGGAATGTGGCAGGAATCGCAGCCCATCCGCAGGAAATGGAGCGGCGGGAACCCGGGATGATCGTATTTCGGCGCGCCAGACTCCTCGTTTTCGTGGCATTGTTCGCACGACATCATGCCGCCGTCAAGGTCGTCGCGGACGTGCATGCTCGCCGAATCGCCTTTGGCAAAATCGTGCCGGATATCGCCCGAATGACAGTCAATGCAGGCCATGCCCTGCTGGGTGTGCATGTCCTGCATATAGTTGTCATGCCACGTCTGCCCGCGTTTCTGCACGCTTAGCATGTGGTGACAGAACAGGCAATTTTGGTCTGATGGGCGGCGGATCTTCAGATGGATCTTGCCGTCTGCGCCGAACATGTCCTTGTTGTAACTCAGGCGGGGGAGATCGCCGTCTTTGACTGAGCCCTCGACGCTGGCGAACCCCGATGCCTCGGTTGCGGCCCACTTGAAGTTGTATTTCTTCAACTGCTGGGCCCGCAGCGAATACTCGTAGGTCTCGAGATGGCAGATCAGGCAGTCGGGCCCCGCTACGCCGCTCCGATGCCATTCGGCGCCGAAATAGTCTCCGTCATAGAAGATTGAAATGCCCGGGTCCTGGGCCTGGACCACGTCGTACCGGCGCCCTACACGGTCATACTCGGCGGGACCGCCCCCGGGATGCAACACGCCTTCATTCTGCACCCATTCGAAGGGCGTCTCGTCAACGCTGTTGGGGTCGTCGAAGCTCAGCGGCGATACCTCGCGCTGCTCGAACAACCGCCATTTGCCAAAATAGGCGGGACCCTTGTCAACGGGGGTGTGCTCTCCCCGCTTGTTGGGAGGAAACAGCTCATCCGCACCCATTTGGAAATGGTAGCCCTCGGTGATGCGCTGGACGTCGTGGCAGGCTGGCCCCCCGCAGGTCTGGCGGAAACTGACCGGGCGGTTCACGTCTTCCTCGATCGTGGGGTCGATGATCTTGTTGTATTCATCGCGCAGGTAGAAGGGCGGGCACGACTGTGGGAGCAGCGGGATGATGTCCGCCGTCTGAGCCAGACCATCCTTGACCAGCTCTCTCCCGACATATTTCTCGAGGTCCCGCGTGCTATTAGGCGCGGCGGCCTCCTCGGCCGCCATCGCGACAGCGCCGAACGCCACGGTCCCCATGATGAGTGCCCAGCGGAATGCTGACTTGCGCATGCTGACGTGTTCCTTTCCCGAACCTATCGAAGGAATCAATCCGGACTACTCCCTGTTAGCTCAAGCGTGGCCGTGCGGTTTTGCCCGGCCCTAGCGGAAATGCATCTACCCCCTCCCCCTCGGCGCGGCATTCCACTGCATCCGAATGCTTGCGCGGAGCGTCCCGCGGCGCCCGCCCGAACTGACGCGGCGGGAGAGAGACTACAACAAGGAGGGGCCACTCGCGCGGCCCACTCCATGTTTACAGTTTACACTTTAACCGGCGGCCCGTACATCGAGGTGTCGTCGGTCTCGAAATCGAACTGGTACCACTCGGGCTTGATCTTCACCTCGGCGACTTCGCCCTTCGCGGCCTGGCGCATGGCCATCATGCCGCTCAAAGCGCAGATGGCCGACTTGAGTCCGACCATCACATTGGCCCGGGGAGTGCCGTTGTTCATGACATCGCTCGCGAACGCCTCGAACTGCAACTGGTCGACGCTGCGGTCGGTATCGACCAGCACCGGCTCGGCGTTCTTGACGGCTTCGTTGCTCAACTCGCGCGTGCCGCCCGTCGTGACGATGATGGCGTTCTCTTCCGCTGCGTCCTTCCGCCCCTCGGCCGCCCACTTCACGTCGGCGGTCGCTTCGCGGTAATACAGACAGCCGAGCTCGGTCAAACGCAGCGTGCCTTTGTCGCCCTGCATCCATTCGCTGGCGCCGCGCTGCGCGTTGGCGGTGATGCTTGAATACATGGTCCTTACACAGTAAGCGTCATTGCGCGCATCCGTGTGCAGTTCGCCCCGTGCCTCGATAGGCTTGTGCGCCCGGCTCTTGCCCGGCTCAAGACCGTATTCGAAGCAGACATTGATGTTGTCGAATGCCGTGCGGCCGTCGCGCCAGTAGTCAATGCCGCCATATCCGACCACTCTCGTCGGATTCGCGTCAAGGTACCAGTTCACGACATCGAGGGCGTGGGTAGCCAACTCAGTCATCAAGCCGCCCGAGCGCTCGGTATAGATGCGCCAGTTGATATGGCCATCCATGATGAGCCGCTCCTTCTCGGCGTCCGACATCTTGCTGAAGTTCGGGTGATAACTCATCTGCTTGCTCAAGTAGTCCCACACGAGCGCCTTCATCTCGTCGTCGAAACTTGTAGCCGGCGGGAGGGGCCGGAGCCAGTCGTTATTGCGGTGCCACTGGGCGTCGATATGGTGGATGCGCCCGATGATACCCTCGTCCCACACGAGTTTCAGTGCATGGTTGTAGTCGGGGTTGTACCGGCGCTGATGACCGATCTGGAGAAATTTGCCCTTTTCGTGAACCTTCATCACGAGGTCGCGGTTCTGCTGGACGTGTTCCTCGAGCGTGGCCTGGGGCCCGGCATAGCACATGGTCTTCTCGCAGAACACATACTTGTCCGCGTCGAGGCAGTGCATCGCGATATCATGATGGGTGTCAATGGGCGTGGCGATGACCACCGCATCGATTTCTTTGCCGATCTCGTCGAGCATCTTGCGGTAGTCGCGATACTGTTTCATGTTCTTGTCGCGTCCGGCGACGATCCATCCGCCTTGAAGATGGGGTCCGTAGACGTCGCACACTCCTACGACCTGAATGTTCTTTGCGCGCGCGAGGCCGTCACGCAGATGCAGGCAGCCCTGGCCGCCCGTACCGATGCTGGCCACGCGCACTTTTTCGTTCTGCGCATACGAGAACGGGGAATACCCCGATGCAATCATCACACCGGCCGCCGCGCCCGCGGTAGCCATGAAATTGCGCCTCGAAAGTTTATGCTTGCTGCTGTACTTTTCCTTCATGACCACTCCTCATGGCGCATCAAACCCAATACGCCTCGGTTCAAGTTCGCCACCCGTGTGAGGCACAAGTATAGCCCGCACACCGGGGTGTTCCCTGCAATACTCTCGGGTCTTCTCGACGCCCATGACGAAGAACGCCGTGCTCAGAGCGTCGGAAAGTGTACCCGAAGGCACGATAGCAGTCGCACTTACCATGCCTTCCACCGGCAGGCCCGTGCGCGGATCGAAAATGTGGCAGTACTTCTTACCCTCAAGCTCGAACCACTTCTCGTAGCTCGCGGAAGTCGACAGGCTCTCGTCCTTAAGACACACTTCATCAATATACTTATTCGTATTATACGGGTTTCGAATACGCACTGTCCACCCGGGCTCCCCCGGAGGGGCGCCTATCGCAAGCACGCTGCTGGTGCCCCCGTGCAGAATACCTGAACTAACCCCATAGCTCCGAATGACTTCCGCCGCGACTTCCAGGGCGAGACCCTTCCCGATGCCCCCGAAATCGAGGTGCATGCCTTTTTCGGAAAACGCGACCGTGCGTTCCCCCTCGTTCAGCGTGACCTTCTCGAGGCCCACGCGCGCCACGGCCCCGCGCAGTTCTTCATCGGAGGGTAAGTGACCCTCCCCCTTGTAAAACCCCCACAGTTCGACCAAGGGCCCAACTGTCACATCGAACGCGCCGCCGGTTTCGGCGTACACCGTCTTACACGTCTGGAGAAGGTCAAAGACTTCCGGAGAGACCCGAACCGGTTCCTCAGCGGCGTGCCGGTTGATGTAGGTGGTCTGGCTCTGCGGTTTCCACTGGCTGATTTGTTCCTCGAGGTCGCGCACGGACGCGATGGCCAGGTCGGCTATCCGCACGATCTCGGCGGTGCTTTCGGCTCCGGGCCCGGTATACAGCGTGAACTCGAAATCCGTGCCCATTGCCTGGTAGCGCATGGTCTGCTGGAGGCGTTCTCCCGAAGCGCCGGCTGCCGCCGCGGACGTTTCAAGCGACTCGGGACCGGCAGCAGTTTCGGTCGGCGGCGTCGCGCTCGCGGAAGGGTTTGCGGGCTCCGGGCCGGACGCTTCGGGCGAACATGCGGCCAAACCCGCAACGCACCCCAGAATGGCCGGAAGGAGGCCAATTCGTGCACCGAGATATCCAAATCTCTGTCTCATTTCGCTTCACCGAATTCCAATCACCACGGCTGTCACAAGAGTCTATCAACTGAAAATGAGCGCTGCAAGAAGGAAGGGAGCAAAGGGACAAAAATGCGACTAGAGGTGCTCACGCAGACCTCCGGAACCTTGCAGGCATCGACAAATCCGGCTGGCCGCCTGAGGCCTCCTGGCTCGTCGGGCTGGTCTGACCCGTTCGACAATCCTGGACAGGATGCCAATGCTGCCATAAGTGCGCCCCAGAGCGCGCCGTCCGCCACGCGTGGGCCGTGTAGGACCCGTTTCCTTATCTTCGTGCGGCGTGTTACCATTGCGCCAACTGATAGTGATTCAAGAACCATGAGCAATCAGACAGTAATTGGCATTGATTGCGGCACGCAAAGCCTGCGCGCGGCGATATACCGTACTGACGGCCACGTCGTGGCCCAAGCCTCCTCTTCCTACCCGACCTCCCTCCCGCATCCCGATTGGGCGGAGCAGAATCCTGACGACTGGTGGCGCGCGCTCGAGGACGCCGTGCGCGCCTGCCTCGGCCAGGGCGGCGTCAAGGATTTCGAGATCGCCGCATTGGGCATCGACAGCACATCCTTTACCGGAGTGTGGTGCGAAGAAGACGGCACACCGCTGCGGCCGGCCGTGTTGTGGATGGACCACCGGGCTGCGCGCGAAGCAGACGAGGTCGCCGCGTCACGCCACCCCGTTCTCGAGCATTCGGGATGGCGCGTCTCCTCCGAATGGATGCTCCCCAAGGCGATGTGGATCGCGCGGCACGAGCCGGAGGTCCACGGAAGCGCGGCACGCATCGCCGGGGGCGCTGATTGGCTGGTTCACCGGCTCACGGGAACCTGGAGAACCTCGACAGGCGGCGCAGCGAGCAAACGGCACTGGACGCCCACGGGCGGATGGCCCCGTGAGCTGTATGCGCAGATGGGCGTGCCGGGTCTCGAAGAAAAGAACCCGGATCACGTGCAGTACATGGGCGAACCGACAGCCCCAATGCTTCCGGAAGCCGCCGAAGCGCTGGGGTTGTCTCCCGAGTGCATCGTCGCGCATGCCGGTATGGACGGCTGGGTCGCGCCAATCGGCAAAGCGTGTCTTGAACCCGGAACCGCTTCTCTCACTCTCGGCACTTCCACCGTCATGGTTCTCGAGACCGTCGACCGGATAGTCATTGACGGCATCATGGGCCCGTTTCCCGAAGGCATTCGCAAGAACCGCTTCACTTACGAAGCGGGTCAGACCTCGGGCGCCGCAGTGGTCGGATGGGCGCTCGAACTTATGGGTGTGGCGCCCAATTCCGATGCGTACGCGCATCTCGAACGCGCGGCCAGACGCATTCCGGCGGGTTCGCAGGGCATCGTGGTCTTTGACGCCTGGCGCGGCAACCGCACCCCCTATTTTGATGCCGCAGCCCGGGGCGTGGTCTTCGGATTGACCCTCGAACACACCCCGGCCCATGTCTACCGCGCCGTGCTCGAGGGTTGCGCCTTCGGCATCCGCAACGTGGCGTCTCGGATAAGAGACGCGGGGCACGCCATAGACGAATTCCGCGTCTGTGGAAGCGGTGCCGCAAACACACTGTGGACCCAGATCATCGCGGATGCCACCGGAATCCCGTTGCGCGTGTCAGCAGAGAAGCATGCGACATGCCTCGGCGCGGCGGTGTGCGCAGCCGCGGCAGCCGGCCTGTTCCCCTCCCTTGCCGAAGCAGCTGCCGCCATGGCGCCCGCGTTTGAAACCGTAATGCCCCAAACGGGTATACACGCGTATGACGATTACTTTTCCGCGTACCTCAAGATTTACGAGAAGACCTGCGGTACAATGGCACATCTGTCGGCACTTACGGGAGACACGAGACCCGGGAGAACAGGAAACTCAAAATGACGGGCGACATTGCACCAGGCGCTCCTTTGCGCCTGACACGAAAACAATTGGCGCGCATGATCGACCATACACAGCTTCGCGCGTACGCCACCCAACTCGATATCACCGAGCTCTGTGATGAGGCGGTTGCGTTCGGCTTTGCATCCGTGTCCATAAACCCTGTTTGGACATCCTACTGCGCGAAACGGCTCGCGGGCACGTCCGTAGTCGTGGATCCCACGGTGGGTTTTCCTCTCGGCGCGAACACGGCCCGAATCAAGCTCGAAGAGGCCAGGGAAGCCGTGCGCTGCGGAGCTCAGGAACTCGATATGGTCATTAACATCGGCGCGCTGAAATCGGGGTACCCCGACTACGTGGAGAAGGAGATCGCCAGCATCGTGAGAGGGGTGCGCGGCGTCCCTGTGAAGGTTATCCTGGAAACCAGCTACCTCACTACCGACGAGAAGGTCGCGGTGTGCGAAATGAGCCTGCGCTCGGGCGCCGCGTTCGTGAAAACGTCCACGGGTTTCGGGGACGGCGGCGCTTCCGTTCAGGATGTGGTCCTGATGCGCGAAGTCGTTGGCGGCCAGATGGGGATCAAGGCCGCGGGCGGGGTGCGCACCTACGGCGATGCCGTCGCCCTGATCCAGGCGGGAGCGACGAGGATCGGCACCAGCACAGGGCCCAACATACTCGATACGGCGCCCCAGTAAGTCCCGGCAGAAAGCTCAGGGTTTGCCCATCATCTTGATGAATGTCTGCAGCAGGTCGGTGTCAAGCTCTTCTGACATCTCGTGCTTCATAGTATTCAGGGCGTCGAACGAGCTGACCGCGCCTTTGTACGACCGCTTGGTGGTGAGGGCATCGAAAATATCCGCAATGGTGCACATGCGAATGAGGAGAGAAAGGCCGTTGGCTTTGCGCCCTTCCGGGTAACCGCTGCCATTGACCTTTTCGTGGTGATAATGCACCACTTCCATGGCCGCAGGGCTAATTCCTCCGTGACCGTCCAGAATCCGGCACCCCAATTCGGGATGGCGTTTCATCTCCTGCCACTGCTCGTCCGTCAGCTTGCCTTTACAATTCACGATAGACGGGTCGAGCAGGCTCTTCCCGATATCGTGCAAGAGCGCGCCCGCGCCGAAGTCCTTAACCTCCTTTGGCGAGAACGTGCCCGACCGCTGGGCCAGCGTGATGCTGAACACAAACACGTTGATGCTGTGGGTATACGTATAATAGTCGTACGACGTAATGCGTAAGAGCTGGGCAAACGCGGTCTTCTCCTGCGACAGGAATTCGTAGGTCAACTGCACGTACGCCTTGCTGCGGTTCACGGTGTCTCCCGCGCGAGGGTCCGCAAATACTTCGCGCAGGAGAAACCGGCCGGAGTCGTAGACCACGTCCGTCTTATGCTCGAGGGACATCTCGGGGTCGGCCAGAATGGCCCCGAGGTTCTTCTCAAGATACCGCAGGTAGGCTTTCTCTTCCCGGGAATCGACAAACAGGTGTTTGACGTTGTTGTCTTGCAGCCGGCGGCGATCTTCTTCCGTGAAAGGCAAATGCTTCTCTCGGTAGAGCACCGGTGGCTGCCCGCCGCCGGTTCGGAGGTATAAATTGAAGCTGGTGACGGTCTCATCCCGCAAGCAATCTACCGGCACCGGGATAAGCTGCGCAGGCTCTGAGACTACGGCATCACCCTTCAATCCCATAGGGAATCCCCCTGCGACTTGGACCACTGTCCACAATTTGCATTATACCCTCATAAGCGCATTTCTGACAAGAATACTCCCCTTGCCGCATCTTCCAAGAGGTGGCAAGGGGCAGACGGCGAGGCAGACAGCGCCGCGACAAAGGGGTAACCCAAATGATAGGAATGTATTAGACGCGGGGGGCGCAGTCCCGGAAGCGACTCCGGAAGCATCCCTGGGCAGCCTATTTCCCGCCCATTTGTCTGATGATCTGGGTGGTTGAGTGGCCTTCGACGCCTGGGATAATTGCGATCTCGCCGCCGTACCCCTCGACGAGGCGGCGCTCCTCCTGCACGATAGTATCGAGCGAATAGTCCCCGCCCTTGGCATATATGTCAGGCCTGAGGATCTCGAGCTGTTTCATAGGGGTAGGTTCATCGAAAAGCACGATGTAGTCGACGCATTCAAAGGCCGCCAGGACAATCGCCCGGTTCCCCTGGTGAATGATGGGCCGGTCCGGACCTTTGTTCATCTTTACGGAGACGTCACTATTAAGCCCGACCACTAACACGTCCCCGAGCGCGGCCGCTCGTTGGAGATACGTGATATGCCCGACATGAATGATGTCAAAACATCCGTTGGTCCACACAATGCGCTTACCCTCTCTGCGCAAGCCCTCCAGAATGCGCTGGAGGGTATCGACGGTCTTGAGCTTTGAGGGCGCGCCCGATGCGGTGAGGGCATCGCGCAACTCATCGTTCGACACCGTAACCACGCCCGGCTGCACCACCGCCACCCCTGCCGCTGCGTTCCCCAAGACCGCGGCGTCCTCAAGCGAGCCGCCCGCGACCAGCGTCAGCGCCACCGCCGCGGTGACCGTATCCCCGGCCCCGGTAACATCCACAACCGCGTCCGGCGAAATGGTGATGGGCACATCAACGGGTTTCTGGTTTGGCCGGCACACGCGAATACCCTGGGGCCCGCGCGTGATCAATGCATTCTTTGCGACCTTCAAGAGTTTCGTCGCGGCTGCTTCAAGGCTGGCCTCGTCCACGACATCGATCCCGGCGCCAATTCCCGCCTCGCGATCGTTCGGAACGATAACATCGAAGCCTTTGAGCGCTCCCGCGCGGGAGCGCGAATCGCCCACTGTCAACAATTTGTGCTTCTTCGCGCAGGCCACAGCGGTCGCGAGCACGCGTTCGGTCGCCACGGAGGATACCTGGTCGACCACCACGATGGTGTCGACCTCGGGCGCGAGTTTCTCAATGTTCGCGACGATTTGGTCCTCGATAGCCCCGGAGATGAAAGTGGGAGACGGGGTATCGGTGCGCAGAATCTCCTGGCTAGGGATATTGAATCCGCCGGCACGCAGTTTGCCGTAGGTATTGGTTGGCCGTGAGGGGTCCGTCACGACGAAATCCGTGTTCACGTTGCGCACCGCGAATTCGTGCCGCACGATGCCCGCATTCACGTCATCGCCCACGTAACCGAGCATGTACGTCGTAGCGCCCAGGGATGCCACATTGCACGCGGCATTGCCCGCCGCACCCGGATTATGCCGGCGCTCATGGACTTCATACACCGGGATCGGCGCCTCGAGGCTTACGCTCGTCACGGCCCCATAGACGTTCTCGTCAAGGTAAATATCCCCTACCACCATAACGCGCGCTTGTTTGAAGCGGCTCACTAAATCGGTGTAACTCATACGGCCATCAGCTCCCCGTCGGTTCCTTTGATCACGGTCCCTTGCGCCGCGATTCGAGGCGCAAATTACAGCACAATCCCGGCCGAAACACAAAATGGGGACATGTACCAAGCGCCATCTTCGGCGCGGTTACGTCTCCCCTGCTCTCTCAATCTCACCGTTCCCGCACCACAAAAAACCGGTCCACGTAGACCGTCTCGACTTGCTCGGGATTGTTGACCGGCGATACCCAGAAATACATGCCCGCCGAGAGGTTGTGGGTGCCCAAATCAAGGGTCTTGTATTCCTTCCCGGCCACTTCGGCTATTGGCACGCTGCGTTGCATGACATGTTTCTGCCCGCGGGCGTCGTAAATGCCTACCGCCAGAGCCGTACCCGATTCAGCCTTTGCGTCGCAACGAAGTTCCGCGTAACAGTGCCACGGGTTCGCATCGGAGGCTTCCTCGCGAATCTCATATTGTATCGCCCATTGGGTGTGGTTCGACGGCATGCACGCCGCGGCCTTGTCGGCGGCGGCGGCATCGTCCACGAGATGGCTCCACCCATTATCCACGCCGTGCAGATTGAACCGGTTGTCCTCGATGATCATGTAGTCCTCTTCCGGCAGGCCTTCACAGGCCGCCGGGAGCGGTCCTGCAGGCCGGAAACGAAGGCGCATCATCTGCGCGTACTGCTCGAAGGCCCCGCCTTCCCGGTAGCTGTTCGCGGAAAACGCGTTGGCCCGCGTGATGAAATCCTCCGCAAACGCAACTGGCTCGGGGGGCAATGGAATCGCGGCGCCGGCTTGCTTTGCGGCACGCGCCAGGTCGTAATACCGGTTCAGAAGTACGGCATCGAGGGGCATGCGCGCCCGGGCGGCGCGCCTCGCGATAACCGGGTCGTCCTTGACGCGCTGTTCAGCCTCGTTGAACAGTTCCGCCGCGCGGACTACGTCCTCGAGCGGAAACCATTCCGATGTATCGGGCATGTAACAGCGGAGGTACACGCCCGACCACGCCGCCGCGTCGTGAATGAGGTCGATGTACCGGCGCAATGGAGCCGCCGCAAGCCCGTAGTAGCCATCGAGGAATTCGTTGATGAGGGCGTACTCGTCCCGCGAGGGGTCCCACATCAGATGCGCCAGCACCCAGGCGCGCAGTTCGGGGAAATCGCTGATCGAGCAGCTCGAATCCCCCTGCTCGAACAGCCCCACCGCGTTGTTCTCTACAAAGAACCGGATGTTCGGGGCGAGCACCCGCATGTTGGGATGCGGCATGATGTAGTCGCGGAAGTTTGTCACGTAATCCCAGACGAACAGGCGCGGAGCAATGGCGCTCCACGCCTCCATGTCGCGTTTGAATGCACCGTTCTGAGGACCCATCGCCAGCGGCTGCGAATAGGAGCACTCGATCGAGCATAGACGAATGATGACGTTGTGACGCGGCGTGACGCCAACGGGCGCTTTCCGTGTGTATTGGTACGCGAGGGTCTCGATCAGGAAATCGGGGTACTCCTTCTCGATCTCCGCCGCCACGGCGTTCACAAAGTGCAGCAACGACCCTGAGGGCGACCCCGCCGCGTCGTCCAGGGCCTTGCAGTTCGCGCATTGGCAGTTCCCGTGACAGTCGTTTTGCGATATCGAGATGATGCCCGCCTCGGGACTCTTCCGAATCCATTCCAGGGCGTTCTTGACGAATTCCCCGCGCATCGCCTCGTTCGTGAGGCACAGTTGCGCACCCTCGGCACGGCGTTCGCCGCCAATCTCGCTATACCAGTCCGGATGCTCGCCAAAATACTTCTCCGGCGGCAGGATCTGATAAAAGGTATGGCACCAGCCCAGGATGTTGTAATGCCCGCCGTATTCCTCCGCGACCCTTACGAAATGGCCATTGCATTTGCTCCGTGCCGCGTACACCCCCTCAAACGCGTCCCGGTAAAACGCTTCCCGGTAAATCAGCCGCGGCGAGTACACCGTATCAAGTGCCGGAATTCGGAGCGTGGGCTTTTCCGGCACAAACCGTTCCGTCGACGACCACCACCGGCAACCCACCACGTCCTCGAGAAACGTGTACACGGCGTACAGCGTGCCGCGCGGACGGCCGCCCGCCAGGTAAATGCGGTTCTCCGCCGACTTGAGCACAATCCCGTCATGACCCAAGGCGTCCAGATCGACATCAGGAAACGCCGCCGTGAACAGCGCCGAGGGTCCGACAACGATGGCCTTCGCACCCTCTTCGACAGCATGCTGGATGGAAAATGTTGCGCCCGTTACGGCTTGAAGATGTTGCTGCAGTTCCACGGCGGCGGTCTGCTCCGGCGCAATGGCGTCTTCCGCGACAACGATGACCCATTGGGCCGCTCCGTCCTGGGACAGGACCGCCTCGCCCGGCGCCTGAGCCGCCAAAAACATGATGAGCGATAATGTGAAGTGCATGGTGAAACTCCCTCGTTCTTGAACGCACGACTCGTGCGTGCTCACAGAGTATACGGATGGAAGGCGGCCCGTGTCACTGACCATTGACGCAGTTGAGGCGGCCCGGTACACTGCTCGGGGAGGAACGTTGATGACGCCCAAGGAACGCGTACTGGCTGCCGTGAATCACCAGCAGCCCGACCGGGTGCCGATTCAAACCTATCTCACCCCGGAAATCCACCAGCGGTTGACGGAACACTTCGGCACAACCGAAATCAACGGCGTGCTCGGGGTCGATTTTCGGAGCGTGAGCCCGCGGTTCCGCGGCCCCGAACGGCCCATACCCCAAGGGTGCGCGTGCGTCGACGAATGGGGTACCGGCTACATCATGAAGGAATACCCGGGAGGGACGTATCCCGAGTCTTTTCACAAGCCCCTCGCCGGGCTGACGTCGCTGGACGACGTGGAATCCTACCCCTGGCCGGAGGCGGACGACTACGACTTCTCGGTTCTGCCGGAGCAGTGCGAGGCGGTATCCGAGTATGCCGTGTGTTTCGGCGGCGCCGGGATTCCCGACATCGTCAACGGCGTGGGACGCGGACGCGGCATGGAACAGGTGTTGCTCGATATCATGACCCAGGACGCCGTGGGGGTCGCGGTCATCGACAAGCGCTGCGATTTCTTCTACAACTACTGCCTGCGGGCGCTCGAGACCGCCGGCGGCAAGATCGATATTCTGTGTCTGGGCGAGGATTGCGGCAACCAGAACGGCCCTATGTTTGACCCGGCGGTGTTCGACGGCTTCTTCCGGCCTCGTCTGCAACGCTTCTACGATCTCGGCCACGAGTTCGGCTGCAAGGTGATGATGCACTCGTGCGGCAGCACCCGAAAACTCATGCCCCGGTTCATCGGGATGGGCCTCGATGTGCTGGATGCGGTCCAGCCCGAGCCCGCGGGTATGAATCCCGCCGAAGTAAAGCGGGAGTTCGGCGGCAAACTGGCCTTTTGCGGTATGATAAGCACCCAGATGACGCTCCCCTACGGAACCGAAGCCGAGTGCCGGGCCGAGGCGCGCCACCGTATCGAGGTTATCGGAAAAGGCGGCGGTTACATCTTCAGTCCGGCCCATTGCATACAACCGGATACGCCTCTCGAGAACGTTCTGGCCATATATGAAGAAGCCCTGGGATTGACGGAGGGCGCTTTTCGCAACATACGCGAGGCCCATTGGAAGGAGAAAGTTCGATGAACGGACAGGAAGAGTACGTGGAGACCGTGCGCCTCGACCCAGCCGGGTGCATATCGGAGGGGTGGAATCTGGTAAAGGACCAGTACGGGTTGTTCCTGGGCATTACGGTCGTAGGCATGCTTCTGGCGAGCTGCGTCCCATTCGGGATACTTGCAGGGCCAATGTATTGCGGCATCTTTCTGGCCCTGTTCATGAAGATGAGAGGGCTGCCAGTCGAGTTCGGCACACTGTTCAAAGGGTTTGACTATTTCGTCGAGAGCCTTGTTGTGACGTTGCTCATCATCGCCGTGAGCATAGCGTTCGCGGTGCCAATGTTCATCGTGTTCATCGTGGTCACGGCTGTGGGCGCGAGTATCGGGGACGCCACACACTCCGGCGCCATAGGGGCAATGATCATCGCTCCGCTGTGGCTGCTGTTCTTTGCCGCGATGGTCGCCTTCGGCGTCTTTGTATCCGGCTTGATGTTCTTCACCTATCCGGTGCTGGTCGACCGCAACGTGCAGGCATGGCCCGCACTCAAGTTGTCGGCAAGGGCCGTCTTAGCAAACAAATGGGGCGTGTTGGGCCTCCTGGTTCTCAATTGGCTCCTCAGCATGGTCGGGATGTTGCTTTGCTATGTCGGTGTCTTCTTTTACATGCCAGTGATGTTCGGGTCCATCGCCGTGGCATACCGCCGGATGTTTCCCGAGCTTGCGCCGCCAGCCGCACCAACCCTCTAATCCGCCAGGGCGTGCCGCGCCATTTGGCACATAAACCATGGCGCTACAATGAGATCTGCACCGAACACCGGCGTCTGGCCGGGTGGGTGAGATTTCTTTCTCCTGTCCGTGTGAACGGAACCTCCTGTAAATCGTTATCCTGGATGGAACATGTTCGCGAACGTTCCTTGCCGGCAAACAACTAGAGCGTAGGGGGAAGTGATGACGGAAATCGCGTCAGCGGACTGGATACGTCAGGCGCTCGAGCAGTACGAGAAACCGCTCATCCGGTACGCCTGCCGCATTACGGGCGACCTCGAGACCGCGCGCGACGTGGTGCAGGATGCGTTTCTGCGTCTGTGCCAGGCGGAGCGCGCCAAGGTCGACGGGCACCTGGCGGCGTGGCTGTACACGGTGTGCCGCAACCGCGCGTACGACGTGCGGAAGAAGGAGGGACGGATGAACGCGCTCACCGAAGGCCGCGCAAACGTGCAGCCAAGCGATGGTCCCGGGCCCAGCGCCGTGGCCGAGCGCCGCGAGGCCCTTGCAAAAGTGTTCGACGTGCTCGGCGAACTGCCTGAGGAAACCCAGGAGGCGTTTCGCCTGAAATTCGAGGACGAGTTGACCTACCGGGAGATCAGCCACGTGATGGGTGTCTCCCTCGGCAAAGTGAGCAACCTCATCGCCACGGCGCTCGACACCATGCGCCTAAGGCTGCGGGGCGAACTCGACCTCGCCCAGGAGGTGTGAATATGAAACCCACATTGAACATCGAAACCCTGACCGCCTACGCGCTCGGCGAACTCGACCCGGCCACCCGCGAGACGGTGGGAAATGCCCTCAAAGCAGACCCGGACGCCCGCAAGACCCTCGAGGAGCTTCGGGCGGTGGCAGAATTGGCCCGGACCGCCCTCCACACAGCCCCGCAGGCCTCGCTGACGGAACGCCAACGCGCAACGGTCATGGAAGAAGCGGAATCCTCGACACCGCACGAGGCGCGCGGGACAAGCAATATCATCCGGCACATATTCTTCGGCAAGAGTGCCGGGGGCGCGCTGGCGCGGGCCGCGGCGGTGCTGCTTGTTATTGGCGTATTCTACTGGGCGGCGAACGACGCCTTTGTAGGCCGGCCAGCGCAGGAATTGGCGAAGCAGGATGCCGAGGGAGCCAACACGCCAGCCGCAACGGCGCCCGCCCCGGAAGAGGGAGAAGTGGCCCCAGTAAGGCAGGCCCCGGGCTCTGCCGCTGCTTCCGCTCCAGCGGCCGGCGTCATCGATACTGAGGACGAGGACTGGAGCTCGTTCGAGGTCGTCCCGACTGATTCGGGCAGCGCCGCCGTGCGCGTGCTCGAAGACAAACCTGCCGCGACGCCGGACGAGGAGACGATGCCTGCGCCTGAGCCTCCAGCCAAGCCAGCCGCGCCCGAGCCGGAGCCCGCTATACAGCCGGAATCCGCCGGTGAGACGGCCCCCGTCGAGGTCGCGGCGGTTGCGGAAACCGCCCCCTCTGGGCCGTCAGCGGCTCCAGCCGTGAGACCCGAAGCCCCCAAGGCCATCGCTTCGAAGCCAGGGTCCACGATAGACCTGGCGGCGTTGCGGTCGCAGCGCGAGGCGGCCTCCCCGGAGATCATCGCCGCCCTCGGGACCATGGTGAGCAATGAGGTGTTCGGAGCCAGCAACAGCATTCCGGTGAAGCGCGCCAACGTGACGGCGCTTGATGCCAGCACGCTGTCTATCCAGTTGAACGATGACAAGAACGGCGTGTTGGTGCTCGAGACGACGCCCGAGGCGGTCGAGAATGTTCTGCTCCAGGACCGGCTCGTCCTTGCCATGGCCCGGCCCGAGCCAGCGGCAGTGAACGAGGGGGCTGCGCCGCCGAAGACGGCTGTCGAGGTGGCTGCCGGCCAGCCGGTGGCGCTGCCCCTCGAGTTGCCCGAGAAGTCATTCATGGGCACGCCGTTGGACTACTGGTCCGAGATCCTGGAGTTTACCTACACGGCCCGGGAACCGTTCATGGTCCCGGCGGGCACGGAACTGCTGTCGCGCGGCAAACCGGTCACCAGCAGCGACAACACTCCCGCCATGGGCAAACTCGCGATGATCACCGATGGCGACAAGGGGTTTCAGGAAAAGAGCCTCGTCGAGATCGGCAAGGGGCTACAGTGGGTCCAGCTTGACCTTGGCCAGCCGTGCGGCATCTGGGCGGTCGTGGTGTGGCATTTCCACACGAGCGAGCGCGTCTACCACGATTTCATCGTGCAGGTGGCCAACGACGCGGATTTCACCCAGAACGTGCGCACCCTCTACAACAACGACCATGACAACTCCGCGGGCCTCGGTGCGGGGAAGGATAAAGAGTACATCGAATCCAACGAAGGCCGCCTTGTGAACGGTCGCGGCGAGGTCGCGCGGCATGTCCGCCTCTACAGCAAAGGCAACACCTCGAACGAACGCAATCATTACGTCGAGGTCGAGGTCTGGGGCGTGCCGGCTCCAGGCGCGCCTGTGGTTTCAAGCGGAGAAGACACGCAGGGAAAGCCTCCGTACACCGGCGTGCCGGTCAAGGGGCAGGCGCCGGAAGTGCTTCACAACCGCGTAGCCCTGCGCATCGAGTTGGCCGAGAAATCGTTCATGGGCACCCCCCTCGACTATTGGTCCGAGAACCTCGACTTCGATTACGCCCCGCGCGGGGGCCAGACGTTGGCCAAGATGGAGCAGCGGAACGCGCCGGCGCAGGACAAGCAGTGGACCGAGTTTGAGGTGGTGCCAGCGGCGTCCGCCAGCGCCGCAGCCCCCCCGGCCACCGTAGCCGAGCCCAAGCCTGGCGGTTTGCAGAATGTGATGGTGGGCGGAGAGATAAAGATCCGTGGGAAGTATTTCGCGCGCGCCGCGAAAGACGCGAAAGATGAGCCGCTTGCCGCAGGGGTGTTGATTGATGAAGTCCGGCGGCCGGACACCTCGGACCACCCGGATTTCAACAACGACCCGAATCTGGTCTATTGGCCGGAGCACAACACGGAAGCTTACGACCACATTGTCGAAAACCCGTTCCGGAAAGTGACCGATGAGCCCCTGTCGACCTTCTCGATCGACGTGGATACGGCGTCGTATGCGAACGTACGGCGGTTCCTGAACCAGAACACCCTGCCGCCGCCGGGGGCTGTGCGCATCGAGGAATTCATCAACTACTTCGATTACCATTACGGCCCGCCGGACGGGGAAGACCCCTTCGCGGTGCACGTCGAAGTGGCGTCGTGCCCGTGGAAACCCGAACACCGCCTGGCCCGGCTCGGGCTAAAAGGCAGGGAAATCCCCCCTGACGCCCGGCCCGCGTGCAACCTTGTGTTTCTCATCGACGTCTCGGGATCGATGCAACCCGAGAACAAGCTGCCCCTTCTGAAACAAGCCATGGAACTCCTGGTGACGCAGTTACGCGAAGACGACCGTGTGGCCATGGCAGTGTACGCCGGCGCCTCAGGGTTGGCGCTGCCGCCGACTTCCGGCAGTGACCGCCAGAAGATCCTCGACGCGTTGAGGAACCTCGAGTCGGGCGGTTCCACCAACGGCGGAGAGGGCATCAAACTCGCGTATAACACTGCAGCGGAATCCTTTATGAAAGACGGCGTGAACCGGGTGATTCTCGCGACGGACGGCGATTTCAACGTTGGCATGACCGATCAGTCAGAACTGATCGATATGATCGAATCAAAGGCCAAGACCGGTGTATTCCTATCGGTACTCGGGTTCGGGATGGGGAATCTCAAAGACTCCACGCTCGAGAAACTTGCCGATAAGGGCAATGGCAATTACGCCTATATCGACGACATGGATGAGGCGCGTAAGGTCCTCGTAAAAGACATGTTAGGCACATTGGTGACCATCGCCAAGGACGTCAAGATCCAGGTCGAGTTCAATCCGGCGCAGGTCCAAGCCTATCGCTTGCTCGGGTACGAGAACCGGAGACTGGCCAAGGAAGATTTCAACGACGACACCAAGGATGCTGGCGAAATCGGTGCGGGGCATACGGTTACCGCGCTATACGAACTGGTTCCGCCGGGCGTGCCGTTCACCAATCCGGGCGTGGACCCGCTGAAATACCAGCAGGCTCAGCCCGCGCTCACGGATGCGGCATCTTCAGGCGAACTGTTTTCGTTGAAACTCCGGTACAAGAAACCGGATCAAGACACTAGCAAGCTGCTTACGTTCCCAGTTGAAGACGAAGGAGCCGCTTACGAGAGCGCGTCCGAGGATTTCCGGTTCGCGGCAGCCGTCGCGGGGTTCGGGATGCTGCTTCGAAACTCGGATTACAAGGGCGCGCTTACATACGGGCAGGTCCTGACACTGGCTGAGCAGGGCCTTGGTAGGGACGAAAACCAATACCGTGCCGAGTTCATTGGACTGGTACGTAAGGCGAACGCCCTGGCAAGCCAGTGACACTGACGGGCCGGGAAAGCACTCTTCCACCTCGGGGGCTTTCCCGGCCCGAATCTTGTCATCATTCCTGTGGCGGGAGCCATCGACCTCATGGTGTCGAGGCCCGCAGGCCTGAGCCAGAATCACTGGTCACCGACCACGGTTTCCCGTTGGATGCGCGGGTCGGTGAAGAAGTCCGACTCGTCGCGGCTGGTGCTTGAGAATTCGGACACGATCGCCCCTTCATCGCCCGCCTGAAACCAATGCAGCGTATCTGAAGGGATGGTGTACTGCTCACCCGGACGAAGCACAATCTCGTGGAAGACGGTGTAGTGCTCTTCGCTGCCTTCAGGCGGCTGGCATACGGGGTTCGGCGCCGGTTCACCCTCGGTGTACAGAAAAACTTCGCCGGACCGGCACCGAAACGTCTCCATCTTGCCCGGCTGGCCCTGGACGTGCGGATGGCGATGCTCAGGGCAAGTCTGGTGCGGAAACATGACAAGTTCCTTGGCGCAGTAGCGGTCCGTATTGACATAGACCACCAGTTCCAAGCCAGTTTTCTCAACCTCGTCGAGGCCGAAATCGGCAATTTCAATGTTCTCGCGTTCTTTCTCTGTAATGGCAATGCCCTTCGCATCGAGCATCTTCGCGGCCCGTTGCTGAAGCCGGTGCAACTCCTCTCGCGTCAACATAGTGCAATCCTCCTGGCCCGTGCTTCGCGCACCCCATGCCTCACAGCACGCTTTACTGAACCGACTCAAATTTACCGGGGCGAGAACGATTATGCAAGCTGCCCTAAACGTTTCCGGACCAACGGATAAGGACGGACGGCCCCGGTAACCGGCAGAACAGCGTGTTCGGGCAGAATCTGGGGTATAATGTAACAGATTTCGCGCGAAAGACGAAGAAAGGAGCTCGGTTCGAGATTGGCGGAGACCGAAGGAAGCGGTATATTCGGGTCTGGCATCCCGATAATTTCATTTTTCTCTGTTTGTAAGAAGAAAGTATGGTATAATCTTCAGGGGAAATACTGGGGAGTATGTCAGGGACCGTGCGAGGAGAAACGATGGTTCTGGCGTAGGGGGATGGATAGGACTTATGACCAAAGCAACAGCACACACCGGCGAAGGCTGGGACCGTCTCGAACGGCTGGTTCTGGACCTTCAGAGCATGTCAGCGGACGGGTTCCGGACGGGGACAGACCAGATTGCCAAGGCGCGCGACCTCCTGGAAGCTGTCAGGAATGACTTCACCACGCGGGGCGAGTCTGCCGCACAAGTCGTGAAGGACATCATGGCAGCAGTTCAATCGTTGCGCAAAGCCACTACGGAAGCCGAAGAGCTGCAACAGACGATTGCCGGTCTCGAGAAGCAGGTCACGGAACGTGACAACGCGATAGAAGCGCAAAAAGAGGCCGCCCTGCAGCTCGAAAAACGCCTCTCGGAACAGGACCAAGCCATCCAGGCGTCCAAGCAGCGGGTAGCCGAACTCGAACGTCAGGCCAGAGAATACGAGGCGTCGCTCGACTCCGAGCTTTCCCGGAAGACTGCCCTGCAACACCAGCTCGATGACCTCGAAAACATGGTGAACGCCAGAAATGTCGACCTCGAGCAAGGTTCTAAGGAAGTGGACTCTCTCAACCTGAGTCTGGCCGAAAAGGACAAAGAAGTTGCCGAATTGCGCAAACGCATTGAATCATTCGAGAGAGGCAAGTCGGACGCCGAGTCGGCGCGGGATGCGCTGAAAGCGCGGTTGGTCGATATGACGGCCGGCAAACAAACGGTCGAGGGCGAAATCAACACCTTGAGGATGGAGGCTGACGGCCTCCGCAAAGATGTGACGAAACTCCGCGAGAAACTCCAGAAAGCGGCAAACACCGAAGCCCGCGTGGCCGAACTCGAGAATGCGCTCAAAGAAGCAACTGACCGGGTTGGTGTGCTCGAGGCGCAACTGAAGGAAGAAACGGCGGACGGCACGAAAGCGTCGGTCGTCGAGCAACTCGCCAAAGCCACGAAAGAGCAGGAAGCATCGAAAAAGGAATTGCGCAAGCTTCGTGCGGAAGTGAAACATTTGAAGACGGCGCGCGCGGAAACGCAGGAACCGGAACCCGAGGCTGTAGCACCCGAGCAGGTGGAATCCGAAATCACTATTGAAGAAGGCGCCGCGCCGGCGGCTCCCGCATCCTCCACGGCTCCAAGCCTTCCGGACGTGGAGGCGCGCCGCTGGAAACTGGGCGAAATCCTGTGGGAAATGGGCGTTATCACATTGGAGCAGCTCGAGGATGCGCTTGAGGTGCAACGGCAGAATCCGCAGGCGAAAATCGGGACGATTCTTCAGGATAAGGGCTTTGCTTCGCCGGAGGCGGTAGCCCAGGCTGTGGCGTTACGGGCCAGGACCGAGTACGTCGAGGTGGATGCGCAGTCGATCGCGCCCGATGTGGCAAGCTTGATCCCCGCGCGGCTGGCGGCCTTCCACAAATGCATCCCCATCCGCGCCGACGACGAGACCGTGACGCTCGCGATGGCCAATGCCCTGGACATCGTGGCCATCGAGGATGTCGAGCGCGTCAGCAAGCGGCGGGTCGAACCCGTGGTCGCGACCGAGCCCCGAATCCTCGCGGTCATCGAGCAGGTTTACGAACGCGGCGCGCCGACTCGCGGCTAGTCTCAGTCGCCTTCGCAGTCCGGGTCATAGCGCGGGAAACACCCGCAAACGGTGTTCAGCGCGCCCCGCTTCGTTTCCATTCGCGTCGACCAGGCGCAGGATCAGCGTGCTTTCCCCGAGAGGCGCGTAATCGAATCGGATCGCCGCCGCAAACCGCGTTGAAGCCGGCGCAGGAAACACTACCGGCTCAACAGAGGGTTCTTGGGCGTTACTCAACTCAACATGCACCTTTGCCCCGTTTAAGAGCTCGGAATTCCCTTTCCACGCGATATCCAGGTCAAGCAGGTCGAAAGGCAACGCTAGAGCAGGGCCTTGGCGCAACTCCAGCAATCCCGCGCGAGATACCGGTTCGGCGTCGGGCCCGGCCTGTTGCGCGCCGGCCTCGGTTGCCGCTTGTTCGGGGAAAGGGGTCAGGCCCAGGAACTCGAGACGGCGTCCTCGAGCAAGCTGCGGTTCCGCCAATACGGTGTTCGTGTCGACGGCGAACATGAGATTGCAGATGGCGTAGGCGATTGCCGACCGCGCGCGGGCATAATCGCGGAGGGACCAGCCGTTGGGTTGTTTCAGGACTCCGCCAATAACCAGGTCCGCCTCAGCGTCGCTTGTTTTGAAGCCGGCTTGGTCTTTGGCGGCGGAGAAGGTCCAACTGGCGCATCCACGAACCGCAGGAGAGGCTTCGACGGACGCGGCCAGATACGAGAGCAGGTCTTCCGCCGCGCGGATGGCGGGCGCATCAGGCCTGGCTTCGCGCGCCTTGGCAATCCAGGTCTCAAGAAGGATGAGATAGCGCAGGTCGTCGACTCCTTCGCGTGCGCCCTCCCATCCGAGGGAAGGTCCGCCGAGCGAATCGCCCTGGGGCAGATAGAGGTGCACAAAGTCCCCGTTCTCGCCGTCGAAATCGTTGTAGAGATCGTTGCTTCCGCCGCGGTATTCCCAGTTGTAAGCGCCGTTAATGCGCGCGGCAACCTGGAAGATGCCAAGCACGTAGCGTTGCACTTCGGGCCGGTACCCTTCGACGTCGTTATTGTAAAGCGTGATGATGTGGCTGCGCTTGTATTCTTCGAGTTTGTCGAAGGGCGCGACCGCGCCGTTGTAATTCCATACGTCGGCATGGGGTCCAGCCAGTTCGTGGAAGTACGCGTCGCCCGGGCCGTCGATTTCAGTGCGCATGCCCGGGAGCTGTTTGAGCAGCCTCAGGTAATAGACATTGCGGTCTCTTTCTTCCTGACCCTGCCAGGCCGGCTCGTCGACAGGCTGAACAATGAATTCCGGCCAGCCTCTTTCCTTGCACGCGTCCTGCATCGCCCGCCAGAAGGCGATATAGGCCGCGTCATGCTCGGGCGTCCCGCAGGGGCCAGCCTGCAGCGCGACGCTCTGGCCGCTATCCGCGAGTATGAGGACCGGCATGGGGAACCCCAAGTCCCGATAGAGGTTCATGAACTGCTCGAATTGCGAAGAGCCGTCAAAGCCAAGAGCGATCTTTCCGTCCTGAAGCACGGTCTTCTCGGTGTCGAGTCCGAAACACAATCCAACGGATGTCATGCCGCGGCTTCGCATGTCGAGGAGGTCTTCCCGCAGGCGCGCGATGCCCGCATCGCCCTTTTCGCAACCCCACGCGCGGTAATACTCGCCGATGAAGTAGCCTTCGGCCTCCGGCAACGTGAATGGCAATACCCGGACCCTTACCGGCAGGCTGAAGGTTCTGCCGCCGGCTTTCAAGAGCGCATCGCAATGGTATACGCCCTCGGCGGCGCCGGCGGGCACACGCACCGAAAGCCAGAATGTGCAGCTTGTACCCTCGGGAAGGGTTTCGAACACGTTCCTGGGCTCCACATAAGTGGGCAGCCCCGCGATATAGTCGTTCGACGAGTACGTGGTCTTTTTGTCGAGGCAGCGAACCCGGCCAACCTGGATAGCATCGGCAGGCAGCGCACCCTGCTCGCATTCGAGCGCCGTCGTCTCGAGAGTAAGGCCGTCGAGGCTGCGCAGCGCATGCACCGAGACGGTGAGCGGCTCGGTTTCGCCCCGCGCCGCCACGCACGACGAGCTGTCGATGCGTTCGCCGGGCCAAGGCAGCGAATTCTGGAACACGTGCGCCAGGGGACCGCGCGCAAACACCAAGCCGCCGAATTCCAGCTCCGCCGGCGTGGGTTCGGGCGGCTGGGCCAGTTCCACGTAGGCAATGCGCTGGAAACGTTCGGTTGACGTTTCGGTGCGGAAATGGTCGAAATACAGCGTGTAATTCTGGCGCGGCATGCGGATATACGGAAATACGCGGTCAATCCGCGCCACCCCATCGAATCCCGAAGCCAGCCAGATGCGAACGGTCTGCCATGCCTTTGCAGGAATGTTCTCGCCGCCGAATTCGGTTGCGCCATCGGTACGGTCAATGCGATAACTCAACCCCACAGGCTCCGGCATGGGGTTGTAGACGTCGAAGGCCAGCAACTCTCCTCGCTCGATATCGCCCCCGGGAAGTTTGACCGTCAGGCCGGGCCACGTATCGTTCTCGCTGCCTGCAAAATCGACCTTGAGCGACCATTGTCCGTCGGACACTTGGTCTTGCGTACGTTCAGCCGCGCACCCCGCAGGCTGGATGGCCGCGAATTCCGGGTCTTCAAACGATTCGATGGGTTGTGGCGTCGCGAACGCTGAAGTGGCCACGACACAGCCGGCCAGAACCGGCAAAAAACACTTACGCACGGTCAACTCCTTTTCCTGCGGTGATAGGCCCTTCCCACATGGAGGCACGTGTTCCTCCCCATTAAATCACAATCAAAGCAGCGAATTCAGACTGTCTGCAGGCTCAGAATGTCGGCTAGACGTCCGCGCTACCTTGAACGAGGGCGCTGGTTCCGCAACCGGGCCAGTCCGCATCGCTATGTCAGAAGCACGTTATTCGCCCAGACGATAGAGCTGCAAGTCGTCGAAGTATACCGTCTCGCCTTCTTCAAACCCGTCCAGGACAAGAATCGGGAGGATTTCGGCAACGCGTTCCATGTCTTGTTCGGTGATGCGGTGCACGACCGCGAAGACCTGCCATGACCCGGGCTGCAGGGGCAGCCGGGTGGATGGCGTGGCCACATTGTTTCGGGCGGCGTCGCGCAAGGTGAACGACAACTCGACAGTGCCCCGCGACTGCTGGCCCTCGGGAGCGAATACATAGCACAAGAGACCGTAACGGCCGGGCCGTGCGGGCACGGTCTGCACCGGACCCGCGCGTTTCACTGCCTCGCAGGCGACGGCGCATTGTCCGGTATGCGCGACCGCTTCGGACCGTGCCATGCGGCCGGCGCTGTCTTTGACCCACCACGACCAGCCCTCAGCAACAGACCCCGAACCCTCTTCGAACGATGCGTTGCGGGTGAGCAGTTCGCCTTTCTTGTCTGCGAGTTCGAGGAGCATCGAGGCCTGCTCCTTCACTTGCGGGATAGCGCCTTCCGCGGCGATGCGTGTCAGTTCGTGGCGGACGGGGCTCTCGGCCGCGGCCAAGAACGGCATGAGCGCGCCGAGTCCCGCGGCGCCCATGGCATCGTTTTGCAGGGCCTCGTACTGCGTCATCGTGAGGGGATGCTGCAAGACCGGGTGGGCGGGGAAAACCTCGAGAGCAAGATGGCGGCGTTTGGCAGCGTATTCGGACCGCTGCTCAACCGATGCCAGCAACGCCATCACCTCGTCTTGCGTGGCGGGCGGCGCCTCGATCGGTGCGTTGAAATCGAAGGCGTACGCCGAGGCCTCATAATACTCAAAGGCTTGCAACAAGAGCCGCGTGCGGTATTTCTGAGGCTCCGTGAGGGCCTTCTCGACGGCAGCTTCGAGCCATTGCCGGCTCTTCTCGATGTCGTCGCGAGTGATGTCGCGGAGATAGCCGGGGGTCGAGAAAGACAGGTATTGCCCGCCCTTTGAGAACCACTTGGAATCCAGCACGCGGCGGGTCCAGAAATCTTCCCAATGCGCGTAGTACTGTTTGAGAAACGGAGCGGCCTCCTCACCGGCGCAGCGCGCATACCACTCGTCGAGGAGCGCGTCCACGTCCGCGTTGGGGTCCCACTGGAGTCTGAGAGAGATGTACAGCTTCGGGCCCTCTCCCCAGTTGGGATAGGCTTCGGCGTACATGGCCCGTACGCCGGTGGCGCACCCGAACCGATAGTATTCGGCCATGTGGTGGAACCAGACGCGCGGCAGGCAGTAAGGCGTGCCGTAGATGTAGTCGTACCATCCCAGAACGGGGCTCTTCGCATGCCATTGGCGCGTGAGAGCTTCACCGGTTTCGCGAAGTTCCGGGTCCTTCCATTTCATGCGGTCGTAGGTCATGTACGGGATCAACCGGGGATGGACCGAGACATTCCCGGGCGGAGCGGCGACTTCACTGTAAGCCAGGCACCCGAACCATTTGTCGGGAAACCGTTCGAGAACGCCTTCAATAACCTGGTTGGCCCAATCGTAGTAGAGGTCCGAGTAATCGACGCGGTCAAGGAAGTTTTTCTCGCCGGAGATGCGCGCCAGGCAATGCTCACATTCGCAGTACCCGCTGCTGTCGTTGGCGCCGAGAGAATAGGAGGTCGCGTCGGGATGAGCTTCGAAAAACGCGATGATGTTTTTGATCGCTTCATCGACGATGCCCGGCGCGGTATAACAGGGTTGCCACTCGTGGGCGCTGTTGTTCGGGGGCAGGAAGCGCTCACCATTGTGCACGGGGAAGAATTCCGGATGGCTCGCCGCATAGGTTTCAGGCGGAAACAGGTTGAGGAGATTGTGGTGGAAGCTCACCCGCCCGTGCATACGATTGCGCCGCGCCCACGTGCTCTGAGCATCCCCCGCCAAACCGCTGAACAGGCGCGAAAAAACGGCGGGTTCCTGCCGGACAGGCTCGGGGGGAACAGAAAGAGTACTGCTGACCGGCACATCATCGCCGTGCTCGCCGGGGAGGAGCCAGCGCACCCCAACGTACCGCTCGAGGAACTCGCACACGCCGAATTCGGTGCCCCAATCGGTGGGGCCGGCGATCGCGATGATATTGGCATCAGGAAACGCGATATCGAAGCCATCCTCGTCGAGACCGGTTTGATCGGGCGTCTGCCAAGCCGTTCCCGAACCGAGGCAGATAGCGGCGCCTTCGGGCGGCAACGCGCTGGTCACCGGCAGCCGCGCCCCCGTTGCACGCTCCACGTAAGTCACGAGAAGTTGCGCTGCCTCCTTCACCTGCGGGGAAGCCGCGTCATCCACCACGACGGTCGCAACGGGCGTGCCCTCACGCACGATGTCGAGGGCACAGACCGGGGCCGAGGAAACAGCCAGCCCCAGCATGATCAGGAACGCCTGAGCTTGATAAGAATGCCTTGTCCAGCGGGAAGCCATAGGTCTTCTCCTGAATTCAGGGGGTTCTCCGGCAGCCTCCATACCGCCCTTACCCAATAGTAAGTGGCGGAGGCGCCACGTTCAATCCTGTCATCTTAACCTTGAGGCCCGGGCCGCCTTCCCGATGCAGCGTACGGCCTCGTGATGGACGGTGCCGGGGCCAAGGACGCCCGGCGGGACAAGCCGCGCGGTTCGGATTCGCAACTCCTTGGGTCAGTCCCGATGGTTTTTCTGGCGGTCGGGCACGCGGTGGGAAAGAAGCCAGCGGGGACGTTTGATGAAGGGGCCGTTTTCGAAGGTCTGTTCGATTTGACCGGTCTGTTCGAGGTGGTCAAAGCAGCTTCGCATACAGCCGCGCGACCCCTCGATGCCGTAACTGCCGTCTCCCCCCCATTCTTTGATGCGGGCGTGTCCCTCTACGATGTACCCGGAGGGATCCTCTTCCGTGGGCCGCCATTTCCCGAGCGAAAACGGCCAGCAGAGCTTGTAGGCGGCTTCTTCGGAGACCTCCTGTTTCCGCACGTCGAATTCGTAACCTGGGAACATCTTGTGGATGAACGGGGAGACGCGCGGGTCGCCTCCATGGTAGCAGAGAGTGCAACGCCCCATGTGAACGCCGGCCCACTCATAGGTCTTGTCTTCAATCCGGATGGATACGGTTTTGCCGCCGGTCTTGTGCGGGATGGCATCGGGGCATCCCTGGACGCACGCCATGCAGCGGTCGCAGATGGATTGTGGTTCGACGAGGGGATCGGGTTCGAGTTCAGCGTCGGTAATGATGGCCGCGAGCCGGACCCGCGGCCCGAATCTGCGGGTGAGGAAGACTTTCGACCAGCCGATCTCGCCAAGTCCGGCCGCAATACCGGCGATTCGGACCGCGAGATGCACGTCGGGCGCGACAGCCCCGGGACGAACCGGCGCGACAGGTGGTTGCGACTCGGGAACGCCGGGGTAGTACGGCACGGCCTCCCATCCGTGGTCCTCGATGAAACAGGCGGCCTCATAGACGCCTTTAGGGATGAAGAAACTGTTCAGCAGGCCGTGGTAGCCGAAGTAGGTGTAGTTGGGCCAGTAAGTGCCCTCTTCAATGCCCCGCCAGTTGCCGCGCAGGATGCGCCGGGCCACGACGATGACCGATTTCGCGCTGGGCATGATCGCTGACGGGTGCATGCGTTCGGGTGCGCCGTCGAACCGCTCAATGTTGGCAACGCCGGCGAGGTCGAGGCCCTGTTTCAGCGCGAAGTCTTTAACGTCCCGTGCCGTGAGTGCCGCCATGAGTCAATTCTCCACGATGCGGGCAGTGCCGGTCTTGTCGATGCGCCATGCGGGGCGCTGGCGGAAGGGCTGCTCGAACGCGTTGCCCGCCAATCCGGCTTCTTCGAGGTGATGTACGCAGGTGCGCGTGCACAACGCGGCGGTGCGGTCCGGGTTGCCACTGGGGTGGATGCGGTTCGGAAACGCGCCGTTCCTGCAGGCGCGGCAGACGTCCCAGTTTATGTGCGCCGTCTTCATGACCATGCCGCAGACGACGCGCTCGTCTGCCTGTGCGGAATCCATGGCGTCCAGAGGACAGGCTTGGATGCATTCGCCGCACTCGTCGCAGACAACGCTCCCGCAGAGCGGGTCAGGGTCGAGGACGGCGTCGGTCAGGATGAGCTGGAGGCATTGGCGCGGACCGAAGCGCGGAGTCATGAGCGCGCCGCTCAGCCCGAACCGGCCGAGTCCTGCGCGCACGGCGGCCTCATCGAAATCGAGCGTGACATTGGGAGCGGGGGCATCGGGCCGGACCGGGACTCCCATGGGCGGCACCTGCGCGGGAAGATAAGGGAGGGGGACGGCTTCCCAACGGTGGTCCTCGAGATACTGGGCAACGCTGACCGTGGTCAGAGCGAGGAACCGGTCCGGCACCCAGTTGTGCGCATACTGTGCGTAGATAGCGAACTGTGTGCCTTCTTCGATGCCGCGCAGGCAGCCCCGCGCTATGCGTTTGCCGAGAACGATGACCGAGTGCGTCTCCGGGAAGATCGAGCAGGGATGATGTTCGGCCGAAATCCCATCAAACCTGTCAATCGGGGCGATGCCGATGAGGTCGGCGCCGACTTTGTGCGCGGCCGACTTGAGTTCTTCCGTAAATGTCATTCCGATTCTCCTCTACAGGGCGAAACGGCGGGCGGCGTGCCGGGGCAACGCGAACGTCCGCACGTGCGATTGAGCCATCCCGCTTACCGCAGCGCCGCCCCGTCCGTGCGCTGGCCCGTGAACGGCACGGGCTGAGTGTTGGCGCGATCGAGATCGATGATGCGGATGTTGCGCCAGCGGATTTCTTTGGTTTCGTCGTCTTTCGAAGCGTGCACCTGGAGCGCGATAAACCCGCGCTGGGTCATGAAATCGTCGAGATCGGCGACGGGGACGCCGTTAACCCAGGTCTTGATGTTCTCCCCGCGGGCTTCGATGCGGAAATGGTTCCATTCATTCTGCTTGAACGCTTTTCGGGCTTCTTCTTTTCCTTCGAGGTTAAAGAGCCATCCCCGGCGCGCTTCGTCGTAGATGCCGCCGGTCCACGCGCGATCAGAGGGATCAATCTCGACCTGATAGCCGTGCACGCGGCCGTTCTTAAACCATTCGAAGCTGTTGCTGCGAATTTGCACGCCGGAATTCATGCCCGGGTCGACTTTGAACTCGAGTTCGAGGATGAAATCTCCGTAGTGACGTTCGGTGCAGAGGAACGTGTTGTCGGTCCCCGAGACGCGCTTACCGTTTACGTTCGTGCCGGGAACGGTGGTTCCGACAATGGCGCCGTCCTCGACGCGGTAGGGAGCCGTGCCGCCGCGCTTGATGAAGCCGTTGAGCGTTGCGCCGTCGAAAAGGGTTATCCAAGGGCCGTCTTCCTGGGCGTTTGAGAACGGCGCGGCACACAGGAGGGCGAGAATTGCGAGTGTTGCGTGTTTCATCGTATGCAGCCTTTCACAGATGCTCATGAGTCGAGTTACAGGGCCCATGGTTCACGCATGGACGGTTTGACCATGCCGTTGGCATCGGCATTGCCGGGAAATTCCTCTTTCTCAGGGTCCCAGCGGAGTTGTTCGCTTCCCAAAACCATGGCGATATTGCCCAGGTTGCAGATGCTTGACGAACGATGGCCGACCTCGGCGTTGCATATGGGTTGTTCGCGGGTCCGCATGCAGTCCAGGAAGTTGCCCACGTGGTCGCTGCTTTCGTAGAGGCGGACATCGCCCTCTCCGATGGGTTTCTCGAGGATATCGTCGGGAACCGCCCGGATTTCTTTGCGATCGACGCAGATGGTGCCTTCGGAGCCTTCGAAGTAGATGCCGAAGCGGCCGGTGCGGCACGTCAAGCGCACGCCGTTCTCGTAAAGGCACTCGAAGTATACCTTCGTGGCAGTGGTGAACAGCCCGGACTGGGGGAACTCGCCGTTGCCGGAGATTTCGATGGGCCCGGAAGCGTCCATGTCGAGGGCCCATTGGGCGATATCGAGGTTATGCGCGCCGAAGTTGGTGACCTGTCCGCCGGAGTAATCGAGAATGAAGCGGAACGTGTAGTGGCAGCGTTGCTCATGGTACTCGGCCCATGGCGCGGGGCCGAGCCACATGTTGTAGTCGAAGCCTTCGGGCACGGGCTGCGGCTGCCAGGCAGGTTCGCAGGTTCTGTTGTTGGCCGGGATGCCCACGTTGATGGTGTGAAGCTGGCCGATGCGGCCGTTGTGCACGAGTTCGCATGCCCGGCGGAACCGCGCGTCGGAACGCTGCTGGCTGCCGGTCTGGAGGATGCGTCCTTCCTTGGCAACCGTGTCGCTCAATACCCGGCCTTCGTAGATCGAGTAGGCCAGAGGTTTCTCGACGTAGGCATCCTTGCCATTTCGCACCGCATCAAGCGCGGTGAGGACGTGCCAGTGGTCCGGCGTGGCTATCAGTACGGCGTCAATGTCGTCCCGGCGGGTGATTTCACGAAAATCGTCGTATCCGGCGCAGTCCGAGTTGCCGTAGTGGCGGTTGACCGACTCGACAACGGGCTTGAGATGGGCCTTGTCGACGTCGCAGACCGCCAACACCTGGACCGTGTCGCGCCTGAGGAAGTCCTTCACGACGTCGACGCCGCGCCCGCCCGCGCCAATCAGGCCGAGGGTGATGCGGTTGCTCGGGGCATTGTTGCCGGAGGCTGCCAAGACGGTCGATGGCACGACCGCGGGAAACGCAGCCGCCGCACTTGCCGCCGCGGCGCTTTTGAGGAAGGTTCGTCGGTCTACACGCGGTTTGGAAGACATGCGGCATACTCCTGCAAAGTTTGTCGAATCTGAATGGCTTCACTGTAGCAGATTTCGGGACGATATCGAAATTGGAATGCCTTCACATCTTCGCAAGGGTCGAAAAACCGGCAAAGCGGCAGAGCCGGAGCGGACCCGCGCAGGTTTGAGGGGTGGAAACGTGAAAACCTGCTCAGAGGCGCCAGGAAAGAAGTCTAACCGGCGTTATTCAATTCATATAGCCGGAGCTTCTCGTACAGGGTGCTGCGCGAGATGCCTAACGCTTTCGCGGCCTTTGAAACATTGCCCCCGTACCTGGTCATGGTATGTGCGATGTGCTTCTTCTCGATATCAGCCAGGCTGGCGGCATCCTGCCCTTCCTCCCGGCGCCGCGGCCCGGATAGGTTATCAAGAGCATCTTCCGCCCGGATGGTGTCGCCTTGGGCAATACTCACTGCCCGCAATATGCAGTTGCGCAACTCGCGGACATTGCCGGTCCAATTCTGAGTCTGCAGAATCTCCATCGCCTCAGGCGCCACCGCCCTGACGGGGCGTTTCGCCTGCTGCTTCGCCAATTCGAAAAAGTGCTGCGCCAGTTCGGGGATATCCTCAACCCGCTCGCGAAGGGGCGGCAACGAGATCTCAAATCCGTTAAGACGGTGAAACAGGTCCTCGCGAAAGGCGCCTTGCTGCGCGGCGGCACGAAGATCACGGTTCGTGGCGGAAACCACCCGCACGTCCACCCTCGAATCCTGATCGGCCCCCGGCCGGCGGTACGTGCCGTATTCGATCGACCGGAGGATACGCGCCTGGTTGGAAAGACTGAGGTCGCCCACCTCGTCAAGGAAAATAATGCCTCCATGCGCTTCCGCCAGAAACCCCCGCGACGAACGGTCCGCGCCCGTGAACGCTCCGCGTTCGTAACCGAACATGAAGCTCTCGAACAATTCGTGGGGAATGGCCGCGCAATTGACCGTGACAAAGGGCCCCCGTTTTCGCGACGATTGCTGGTGGATAAGCCGCGCCGCAAGTTCTTTTCCGGTGCCGGTCTCCCCCGTGATAAGGACGCTCAACTCGGACTTCGCCGCGAGTCCAATGCGCTGGCGCACCTGGCGCATGGATTTGCTGTTTCCCACAAGAGATAGGCTTTCGCCCGCCCGTGCGCGCAGATACTCATTATCACGGCGCAACTGCTCCATGTCTTCCACGGTCCAGAAAACCGGACCAAGCGACTGGCCCAGCAAGACCAGAAGACGGAGATCGTCTTCCACAAACACGCCATGCGGGACCCCGGTAAGTAGTACCAGCGCTCCTACAATCGTGCCGCCTGCGATCACCGGCGTGATAAGCGTGAAGGATACCCCTGTCTCATCTCCGGTCTTCTGCGGGTTGACGCTGAGAAATCCCCGCTTTTCGCGGAGCGCGATGTGAACGCTTTCCGAGGGAAGGATTTCCGCGTTCGTCACCTCCTCATCGAGCACAAAAAGCCCTTGTTGCTCATCACTTGATAGAATCCACAACGCAAGCGGACGAAAACGCTCCTTAAGCGCTCGTTTGAGCAGCGTAGTGAACTCTTCCCGGTTGCGGCACCGGGCAAGCCTCGTCACGATCTGCTGAAGCGCCAACAGATCCTGAATTGTCCGGGGGCTTTCCTGTTCCGCGTCCACGCTCCCGTCGGCTCCCAGGAAAATGGGGCGTCTCAGGTCGATGGACTTGGTGTCCGAGGGCGGCTCGTTCTTCTTCCTCGCATCCGTCTCTGGGTGGGACTGCACCAGAAGAAACCGTTCTCCGCCGATGGTCACCTCGTCCCCTGTCTCAAGAACGCCTGTTCGCATGGGGAGTCCGTTGACAAGCAGCGGATTGCGGCATCCCAAGTCTTCGAGACGAATCTGTCCGCCCGCAAGAAGGAACCGGCAGTGCCTTCTCGAAACAATGGGATCGTCCAGCACGATGTCGTTGCCTTCCTCGCGGCCAAGAGTAAGGCCCCTTTCACCCAGTATCCAGCAGGCCCCCTTCGTGCGTCCCCCAATCGACACCAATTGCATTACGCGTCTCGCTCCTAACGGCTGGCAGCCGGTTCCAGCGGGTGTGCCTCGGGCACATAAGAGCTTGCACCCGGACATATTTCAGTTACTGGAATAACTCTGGCACGTGTTATAATACCACAGGGCCGGATGGACGAGAGCACAAAACGGTCTTTTCTATGAGAACCCAGTCTTAATCTCGAGTCTGAACCTGGTCCCGCGAGGAGAAAGGGCGTGTCCGTGTCGAGGTCGCATTCTCTCGACCCTATGAAGCAGGACGCGGAACGTATGTAATATGAACACCCTCGAACCTGGTTCCCTGTTCGGGAAGTACCGAATTCACAATATGATCGGGCGAGGTGGGATGGGTGTAGTCTATGTTGCCGAAGACACCAGCCTCGGAAGGCGCGTAGCTCTCAAGGTATTGAGCCCCGACCTCGTGTCGAGCAGTGCTTTCGAAGAACGGTTTCGGCGTGAGGCACGTATCGTCGCAAGCCTTAACCACCCCAACATCGTCCAGATACATTCCCTCGACAACATCGACGGAAGGCTGGTTATCGACATGACCTACGTCGAGGGGGGCTCTCTCGCTGATGCGGAAGCGATGCGGCGCGCCACACTCAGCCAGTCGCTCCAATCGGTGGGGGACGCGCTCGCCGGGTTGGCCAGCTGCCACCAGGTAGGCATCATTCATCGGGATGTGAAGCCCAGCAACATTTTACTTGGCCGGGAAGGCATTGCTCTCCTGTCGGACTTCGGCCTCTCGAAGTGCCTCGCCGCCCACCACGAAGCCGCCGTGAGCAGCATGGCTTCGTCGTGCCTCTTTCTGGGCACCCCCCGCTATGCGCCCCCCGAATCCTGGGAAGGTAAGGAACCCACCCCGTCGTGGGACGTCTATTCCGCCGGGGCGGTCATTTATGAAGCCGCCAGCGGCCACGCGCCCCACGAAGCCAATTCGCCGCTGGAGTTGATCCGCAGCATTTACGAGAACGCTGTGCCGCCGCTATCGGACATCAATGAAGCCATCACGCCGGCCCTGAGCAAAGCGGTGGCGCAAATGCTGGCCCAGAATCCAAACGACCGGCCCCAAAACGCCAGCGCAGCGCTCAAGTTGCTGTCGGAATGCCCTGAATTCGCGGAGAAGAAATCGGCGAGGCTCTCGACCATTGTTCAAGTAAAATGGCCGCCAAAGAGGGCCCCCTTCCGTTTGCGTCTCGCGAAGATGAAGCGTCCTCTGGTCATTCTCGCCGCGGCCGCGTTTATCCTCGCGATAGCCAGTCTACTCCCCTTGAAGAGCTGGTTCTCCTCCCTTCCCGGCGAGGGTGCGCGTCCCCGCGCTGCATCAGACCACTATGTGTTCAACACGACAGACACTCTGACCAGCGAGCGCTGGGCGGAACACTGGCTCATGATTCGCGGCGGGGAACAGCAAACGTGGCAGGTTCTCGCCAGCAAAGGAACCGATCTTATCTACCTTCAGGCCTCCCCCAACGATGAATCATTTGATTTTCTGGGGCATTGGGCCCACTACACAGACAAGACGGCCCGGGCATTTCGTCACGGCACTGTCCAAGGCGCCGGAAAATGGGTGCGTGAGAATGAACTCATGACTGCTGTACTGCAATTCGAGTGCGCACTCGATGGTTCTCGATGGCAGGGCGCGTTTCTTCTGGATAGAACCGTTTCCGACGAGCCCCCCGGCCAATTCATGGCCGCTCTCGAGTCGACCGGCCTGTTCACTCGACTGGTGTATTGCGAATTGATCCCCCGAAATCTGGATTGGGCGGAAGAGGTCGAGAACCTGTTTATCGCGAAGGATATTCCCAAGGTCACGGTGCCGTTCCTCGCGGGGTCCGATGCCCCCATGCAGATCGACGGGCAAGCAACGGAAACGATATGGCGGCAAGCAGCAGCGAACGCTGGTCCGGAGTCTGGAGTGCTCAACGCGCAGTCCGAGGGCAGTGGCGCCACGCTGACTGTCTGCCGGGACAAGAACCAGTTGTATTTCTATCTCGCTTCGCCAACCCCACTGGATAATCCTGCATTGACCCTTCGATTGTTGACGCAATGTGACGCGCAGCCCAATCAGATCATCTCGTGGAAACTCGTCGTGGACCAAAGCAACGCCATTCAGTTGCATAAGGTGGCGGGAGACAAGGAGTATCCTCAGAACAGCCATGCAGTGGCGGTGTCATCTGGCGAAGCCAAGGGGCACCGGGTCGAGATGGCAATGCCTTTCACCGATTTGGAACTTGAAGAGGGCCCTCTCCCGGATACTCGCTGGCGGTTGTCTGGCGCGTTTGCAGACGCGCAAGTTGAGCCTGTCAAGGCGGCGGTTTATTGGGGACGCGCCGCAGGAGCATCGCCTGTACATGGCGCGATCCTCTTATTCGGACCTTCGGAGTAGCCAGCCCCCGGTGCGGCAGTTGGCCCCGGCCGTGTGGCCCGGCGGATGGCCGGGTATGCTTCTGTGTTTCGTGATCGTCTGGGGGCAGCACGCAAGCGGACAAGACACAGGGTCTCTGAATCCATCCTCTTATCCCGATCAATTGATCGTTCTCGAAAACTCGCTTTACTTCGTAGCCGACGACGGTATCCACGGACGCGAGATCTGGCGCTACACACCCGAGGATGACCTGAACAAGGCCGCCGAATGCTCGCTCGTCACCGACTTGATGCCTGGTCAGGGAAGTTCCAACCCTGAAAGATTCCTTGCGGCCGGTAACTGTCTCTATTTCTCGGCCGTCGGACCCCGCATAGATCGCTGGCCCTGGGTGTTGCGCAAGAACGAAACCCAACCTGCGGCAGTCACAGAAGCAACAGACACCTTTCTGGTCGACCCACAGTTTATGGACCAGGATGCCCGCAATGTGTACATGGCAGCCGCGACCAGCGCCACTTCCCGGTTTCTCTATCGTATTCCCCGCGGCAGCGCAACCGCCGAACGTGTAGCCGAATTTGGCCCCAACAGGCTATCGGAAGCCCAGCGAACCACTATCGGACCCGACGGCTCCTTTTACTACTATTTGGGAGGGCATCTCATCCGCCTTTCGGAAGGGCAACTCGTTGATCTGGCCGATTTTGGCGGCGCCACAGATCTCTTCCTGAGCGGGGCCATAGCGCCCCTGCGCGACTGTATTATCTTGGTGGGGTTCGATGACGGCCACGGCCGCGAGGTGTGGCGCTCAGATGGCACGCGGGAAAGCACCCGGCTGATGAAGGACATCGCGGACGGTCCCGGCTCGTCGCGAATAACAAGTTTCACGTTGTGGCGGGATGAACTCTACTTTGGCGCCGATGATGGCCGCTGCGGCAAAGAACTCTGGAAAACCGATGGCACCACCGAAGGCACCAAGCTGCTCAGAGACCATCTTGAGGGGCCTTCACACGGCGATCCCCATTATTTCGCCGCGGCAGAGAACTGGCTATTCTACCTCGCCCACGACGAGAACCACGGAAAGGAGCTGTGGCGAACCGACGGAAGTCCCGAGAACACCGTCTTGGTCGCGGACCTCAAACCCGGTCCCTTGGGCAGCGACCCTTGGCAGCTCACGCCGTTCAATGGGTTGCTTTTCTTTTGCGCGGACAGCGCCGAGTACGGGGAAGAAATCTTCGTGAGTGACGGCAACGCCGACGGCACTCACATCCTGAAAGACATCGTTCCGGGAGAAGGCGATTCCGGCCCTGATAACCTTGCCGTATTGGGCAACCGACTCTTCTTCACATGCGACGACGGCATACACGGCGAAGAACTGTGGGTTACTGACGGCACTGCCGAAGGCACCCGGTTAGCCGCGGATATCTATCCCATCCGGATGAATCCGTCTTCGTCGCCGCACAACCTTGTAGCTGTCGGCGAGCGTGTCTTTTTCACCGTTTACCACCAGATGACGGGCGAAGAACTATGGGTGAGCGACGGCACTTCTGACGGTACGCGTCTGGTGCGCGACATTGCGCCTGGCCCGCTGGACAGTGCTCCGTCAAGCCTGACCGTGTCGGGAAACCGGGTTTTCTTCGCAGCCCGCACTCAAACGAATGGTTGTGAGCTCTGGTTCTCCGACGGCACCCTCGATGGCACGCAGCTTGCCTGCGACATCAACGAGGGTCCCGAAGGAAGCAATCCACGGTGTCTTTGTCCCGACGGCGAGTCGCTCCTCCTCGTAGCCGACGACGGCAAGAGCGGGGAAGCCTTGTGGCGGTATTCTCTGGCCACATCATCCGCAAACGGCCCGGCACATCCTGGGGAAGCCGGTGCGCAGATAGCCGATGTCTTTCGTTTGTTCAACAACGTTTACGCCTATGTTATTGATAAAAATGGGCATGCGAACCTCTGCCGCATCGAGGACAACCCTGACGGCCTCGCGCTCATCGTCCAGAATGACGCTGTATCGGCCTTGAACATTCCCGAGGAAATAAGCGTGGCGGCAACGCCCGTGTCCGGCGCAGTGCCGCCAGAACTCTCTGAAGCCGGTCTCGTCGGGCTCGTCCATCCCCTCGGAGCTCAAGAGACCGATCGCACAACTCTTCCGTTGGGAGAAGTGCTCCTGTGCGTTCTCGACGTCCCCGGCCATGGCGCGGAACTCTTCAGCGTTCGCTGCGATCCGCGGTCACTGCAGTTGGTGAGAGACATCTTCCCCGGCCCTGCAAGCTCGAGTCCGGCCAGTCTCTGTGAGGCTGGCGGATTGGCCTATTTCACGGCGGAACATCCCACGGAAGGGCGCATCCTCTGGAAAAGCGATGGTAAGGCTGAGGGCACCGGTGTTGTTATGGGCCAAGTTGAACTGATACTCTCCTTCACGATACCCGCATATGAAGTTGCCGCCCTCGACGACACGCTCGTCGTCGTCTCCGAGGCGGGCCGGTCTTCTCCGCGCGAACACAAAGACATTGAATTGCGTTTCATCCCTCTAGCCGAGGCAATAGAGGAAGACAGGATTTTCAGCATCTGCGTGGGCAAACAAGGCTCGTGGCCACGGCAATTGACAAGGGCTGGCAACCATATCTTCTTCACTGCAAATGATGGCATCCACGGCGAGGAACTCTGGATAACCGACGGCACCCAAGAAGGGACCCGCCTCGTGAAAGACATCCTGACTCCAGGCGACCTCTCGCCTCTCACCCCGTAACCGGGAAACGGCCCCGAAGCAGGGCGGCGGCTTTTCTTGTCACCCGAAGCCGTGAAGGTCACGAACGTTGATAGTTCGACAATCCCCGCGTTGCGAGGCCCGGGCGTCTCAAGCGCATATCTCCACTCAGTCTCTTCAAACAAGCGGGAATAGTTGCCGGAACACGCCATTCGGCAGCTATACTATTCCCACAACCAGGAAAGGGGAAGCGCCATGACCGAATCCATCCAGGACGATCCCCAGCCGGGTGCGCAGCCCTTCTTCAAGACCCGGGGCGTCGTCATCACTCCTCAGGATCTGACCCTGGGCAACTGGCCGGAACGCGCCAAGCGCGCGGGATTGACGACCATAGCCCTGCACCCCTTCCCAAAGCGGTTGATCGAGTTCGTCGAGTCTAATGACGGGCAGGAGTTCCTGGATACGTGTCGCGAGCTGGGTCTCCGCGTCGAATACGAGTTGCATGCCATGGCCGAGCTGCTGCCGCGCCACCTCTTCGATAAGGACCCCTCGCTATTCCGCATGACCGATGAGGGCGAGCGAAGCCCCGACGCAAACGTATGCGTGCACTCGGCCGCCGCTCTGGAAACCGTTGCCGCGAACGCCGCGCGGGTTGGAAACCTTCTCAGACCAACTACCGGCCGTTATTACTTCTGGGGCGATGATGGCAAACCATGGTGCCGCTGTCCCAAGTGCCGGGAGCTGTCGGACAGCGATCAGGCGCTTCTCCTCGAGAATGCGGTTGTTGAGGCTCTCGAAGCGTTCGATGAGCGCGCCCAACTGGCCCATCTCGCGTATGTAAATACGCTGGCGCCGCCGGCCACAGTCAAGCCTGGCCCGCGCGTCTTCCTCGAGTTCGCGCCCATTCGGCGGAGATTTGACAAGCCTCTCGATGCTCCCGGCGTCGATGAAAATGAGAAACTCCTTGACTTGCTGGACGCAAACCTCGCGGTCTTTCCGGCCGAGACGGCCCAGGCGCTGGAATACTGGCTGGACTGCTCGCTCTTTTCACAGTGGAAGGAGCCCCACGTGAAATTGCCATGGTCCCAGCAGGTTTTGGAAGCGGACCTGGGCGTCTACGGCTCGAGGGGCATCCGGCATATCACCACATTCGCGGTGTATCTCGATGAACACTACCTCAAGACCTATGGCGAACCGCCCATCGACTCATATGGTCAGGCACTCGCCGCCTACCAGCCGGGGTAAGCAGTCACACATATGTAGCGTCGCCAACCAACGCGATTCCCAGGTATAGAAGTGGAGCCGCCATGACAAGACACACGAATCCACTTACCCGGCCCAGACCAAGCCGGGCCGACAACTGCGTCACGCTGCCGGTCACACCCTCTGGCATCCTTCGGGCTGACATCAAAGAGGCCCTGGGATGGGAACGCCAACCCAACGATCTCGTGGGTTCTATCATACTCTGCAAATGAGTCGCGGGGTTTGCCGTTGTTCGTCGAAGCAGGCCCATGTCCTTCAGATAGAGTGCGGCCCATTTTTATCGCATGTGTTGCGGCTAACCCTCCGCGATCTTTGCCCAACAGGAGCTATCTTCCGGCGGCCAACAACTCGTCGTCAACGAAGCGCGCGTCTTCAGGATTCGGCGCCACAAAATAGGCGCCCTCGATGCCCGGGTCGGGAAACTCCGTCAAGGTCACTTTGCGCGACGCCGGACCCGGGTACCATTGTCCCGGATCCCACACTTCCACCGTGCATGCCAGCCCGCCGGGGTGCACGGAATCGTCTGCAAAGGGGCCCTCAAGCGTGTCCGGGTTCATAGTGAGCAGCCGCGGCTGGCTCTCTCCCATCCCCTCGTTATAGGCCTTGTTGAGCCCAAACACGAGCGGCCCGTACATGACCGCCACCCGCCCAACCTGCGACCTGCGCCCCTTTACCAGACGCAGCGCCATCGGCAACGACAGTGCCACCTCATCTCCGTTCTTCCAGGTACGTTCGACGGTGCACACGGTTCCCGGCGCGCAATCCGCACCGGCCGGCTCGCCGTTCACCTTCACCGACGCATTCGCGCACCAGCGGGGAACCCGAAATCCCAATGCGAACGCGTTTTCCCCCTCAAGCGAAACGCGTACCCGCACGGTTCCTTCCGACGGATACGCCGTGTCCTGCGTCAGCCTGACCGTCGTGCCGTCTTTCAGCGCCGTCTCGACCGTGGATGGCGTATAGAGATTCACAAGCAGCCCTTTACCAGTCCGGTACACGACATATTTCGGCAAATCCCCTATCCCCCGGCGGTAGTTGTTGGGACAGCAATAGGTGTCCTTGTCGAAGAATACCCGCGGCGCTTCGAACGGCGTGTAATAGCGCAGAAGACGCCCGTCGGGCGACTGCGCGCCGAACAGCGTGTTGTGAATCGTGCGTTCCATCAGATCTCCGTACAGGGACTCGCCGCTCTGGCGCATGAGCTCATCGTAGAACTTCAGCATGTATGCCGACGCGCAGGTCTCGCCCAGATTGTTCAATCCTGCCTGAGTATCGTGCCAGCATTCGTGATCTCCGACCGCGCCTGAAATGGTCAATCCCTCGCCCGCGAGCAAGAAGTGCATAACGCCTTCGCTCATTTCGTGCAACGCCGGACGCGTCCTCTCCGGGTCGAGCCGGAGTTGGAGCAGACATTTGTCGATATACGCATAGACATGCCCGTCGATGGGCCACCACCGTCCTTTTACGATTGGTTTCCGCCACTCGCCAATCTTCAGCGTATCAATGCAGAAGTCGCGGTACCGCGCGTCGCCTGACTGCTCGGACAAATACATCAGCGCGTCTCCAAGCCCTGTCGGGCCCATGTCAACGTTGAGATCTCCCTCGAAGCAGCCCGGCGGCGGATTGTCCGTCAACTTGCCCACGAGGTAATCCGCTAACCGTTGCGCCGCGCCCAGCGATTCTCTGTTTCCGAACAGGGCATAGTCACTGGTGAGCCCCAACACGAGGTACGACATCTCGTGAACGTCCCAGAGCCTGGCAATGCGCGCCTCGGGCTTCATCAGACCGATGTAACCGTCGTCTTCCTGCGTCGCGATGGTTGCCGCGACAACGTGCTCCTTCCGTGCAATCGCGGCCGGATTGCCCGTATGGAACGCCAGCCGCGTCAGACCGTCAATGAACATGCCCAGTCCGATGAACCCGTCTGTCTGGTTACGCTCCTGGAACGGTTTGATGAAGTCGTTGTCGACATCCACCGCCAGCAGATTATTCTCCACGGTGACGTCAATACGACGCCCCATTTCCCCGCCGATGTCGATCGCGTCCAGCTCGATGTGCTCCAATTCGTAAGCCATCGCCGAAAACATTACCATCACCAGCCCTCCAGTCAGGCAGGTTCCTGCCAGAATTCCCCTGTGCATAGACGCCTCCAATTCGGTCCCTTGCGCTCACAGCCCATTCATCAGAAACTCGACCGCTCGAAGGATAGCAGACCGCGCGTCACGCCGCCACGCCGAAGTCCCCGTCACGGCGCCAAACGGCCATAAGAGAACGCGCTCCCAGGAAGACCACCGGGACGCGCCTCGACATTGCGCGGCCCCCAAACGAAGGGCCGTCTTATCCCCCCGCGAATTGACCGCCCATTTCCTTCTCGAGCGCCCGCAGCTTCGCCTTCATCTGCTCAAGCCGCCTTGCATACCGCTCGTTCCCGCATAGGTCGTGCGCCTCCAAGGGATCCTTCCTGAGATTGAACAGCAGATATTTCTCAAGCTTGGGGTACCAAATCAGCTTGAAGTTGCCGGCGGTAACCATCCGCTGAAGGTCCATGTATGCCCCGTAGATGGCGTCATAGCTTTCTTTCCGGCGGCCGTCGATGAGCGGCATCAAGCTCCTGAAGCGCACGTGCTCGGGAACCTTGCATTCCGCCAACTCCAGCGTTGTCGGCATGATGTCCTGGAGATATACCCCCGCATGAATGCGCTTATCTTTCTGAATGCCCGGCCCGCAGACGATGAGCGGCACGCGAACGCTGTGGTCGTACATGTTCTGCTTGCCCAACAGCCCGTGATGCCCAAGCGCAAGGCCGTTGTCCGCTGCAAAGAAGATATAGGTGTTGCCCGTCTTGCCCGTCTTCTCGAGAGCATCCAGGATGCGCCCGACCTGCGCGTCCATATGCGTGATGATCGCATAGTACTCCCGCCGGTGAACCTTTACGGCGAGCTCGGTTCGCGGGAAAGGCGCCAGTTTTTCGTCCCGAAGCGATTCCCCGCATCCAATCGCATCCTTATATGGATACTCGGGCATATAATTCCCCGGCAGAGCGATCTTTTCCGGCGGATACATGTCGACGTATTCCTTGGGCGACTGCCGCGGATCATGCGGCGCGTTGAACGCCAGGTACATGAAGAACGGGGCGTCACTCCCGGCGGCCTGTTCAAGAAACGCGACACCGTCGTCGGCCAGAACTTCGCTCCAATGCCTGCCGCCCTTCCAATAGCCCTCGAACTCAGGGTCGTAAGGACTCCACCCATCCGGCTGCCCCTCGATGGGCCGTCCATAACCCTCGTCGGTCTGATTCGGCATGCCCGGACGCTCACTCATCACATGGTCGAATACCGCGGCCGGCTTGGTCGCGACGTGCCACTTGCCACTGAAATACGTGTCGTACCCCGCCGCTTTCAAGTACTGCGGCCACAAACGTCCCGCCGCCGCTTCGCCGTCGAGTTTGGCTTCGAGCTCTTTCGCTTCCCACAAGAACCGGCCCGTGTTGAGCATGGTCCGGCTTGCCACGCACACCGCCCCCTGCCAGGCGCCCATGTTGTACGCGTGGGTAAAGGTCACGCCACCACGCACCAGCCGGTTCAGGTTCGGCGTGTGGATTTCGCCGCAACCCAGCGCGTTGACGGCCTCGTAGGTAAAGTCGTCCGCGAAAATGAACAGCATGTTGGGCGGGCTCTGAGCCTGTTCTTCGGCAAACCCGAGGCGATTCAAGGCAACGGCCGCAGCCCCCATTCCCATGGCGCGCAAGAAATCCCGCCGTCGCATTAGAAACCCCCCTTCCGCCCCCGATGATAGAGAAACGCGCCCCGCGATGCCAGAAACAGGCGAAAGGACGAACGCAGGCGAGCGGCGGCCCTTCTGGGGTCGCCGGGCGCCAGCCCGCCGTTCTTTGCGGCTGCGGTGCAAGAACGCAGGGGATGGTATGATAGCCCCACGACTTGGTTCCGGCACCCATCAAACGAAGGGCTCTTGGCCATGGGAACAATTCTCGTCATAACGAGCGTATTCGTCTGCCTGTCCGGTTACGCCGCCGTCATAGAAGTCGACGGCACGAACGGCGCCGCAATCGCCAAGGCCATCGAGATCTCCTCTCCCGGCGACACGGTATCCATCCCCGAAGGCATATATCTCGTCGACAGGGCTCTGGCACCAAAATCCGGTGTACGCGTCATCGGCGCGGGCCAGGACAAAACCATGCTTCGGTTCACGGGCGAACAGCCCGCCGTCTTCATGGGGTTGAGCGGCGTCAAGGACGTCGAAATTGCCCACATGACGCTGGACGGCGCCGATAACCCCAACGCAACTCAAGGGATCTCAGGTAGCAACTCGAAACGGCTCAATATCCACCACGTAACCGTTCGCAACCTGGTCAAAGGTGCGGGATTCGGTCCACACGGCATTCTTTTTGCCGGGATCAACCCCACGCGGGAGAACGGCGTCACCGAAAGCGCAATCGCCGATTGCCGGTTCGAGAATATCGGCGTCGAAGCCGGTTTCGCGGGCGCCATCCGCCTTTCCTGGGGCTCATCCAACAACAGGATCCTGCGGTGCACAATCGAAAACACCGGACGAGGCGGCATCTTCACGGACAACGGCTCCACGGACAACATCATCCAATACAACACGGTCAACGGTTCGGGAGGCGAGGGGCTCGGAATCGAGGTGTGGGGCGGCTCCGACCGGTCCCTCATCGAACACAACACCATCGACCATTGGCTCAGCATCGGCGGCTGCAGCAATTGCGCCGCACGGCACAACACCATCAGCGACCACTCGGGCGCCTACAAGTTCTGCGGCATCGAAGCCATCGGCTCATACATCATCGTCACCGACAACACCGTCGACGGAGGCGCCAAGATCGGACTATCCCTGTCCTCCCCCCATGTCATGAACTATTTCCTGTGGGCGCGCAATACCGTTCGCGAATGCAACCAATGGGGTTCGCAGCTCCAGGGCGAGGCCGGCGGCATTGCCTGGCATTACTTCTACGACTGCACCTTCGAAAACATGCCCGTGGGCGTCGGGCCCGTTTGGTATCCAGGCGATGAAGGCTATGGATTCCGCGTCCTCGGGAATTGCCGCAACATCACCTTCGAAAACTGCGTTTTTCGCAACAACGCCCGCCTCGGACTGCAACTCCTCGGACCGAACGTCGACGCACTGTACTTCCTCAATTGCACCATCAGCGGCAACAGCCGCGCCGCGGTATCCGGCCCTTCCGGTTACACCGCGCTCGAGTTTGAGAACTGTGCCGTCTCCGGCAACGGAAGCGATGCCCTGCCCGAAAGGAAATCCTTCGCAACCGCACGTCCGGCCGCATCCTTCACCGCCCCCCGGGAAGCCCGCTCGGGCGAGACAGTCGCCCTGCAAAACACTTCAAGCCCCTCGGGACCGCCTCTCGCCGCTGCTCTGTGGGACCTCGGTGCAGGCCTCCCCGTCTTCCACGACCTCGCCGCAAAGGAAGCCGGCGAGAACGCCGCCCCTGA
>DAOLNV010000002.1:48685-82700 GCA_035416745.1 Candidatus Hydrogenedentota bacterium
TTGGCGGGAATGCGCACATCCCAAACGAATTGCCCGTCCTTGACGCGCCACACGCTTTCGATGACACCCCGGACTGTGTCCTGCCGCGCGCTGACCCACGTGACATCCCCAACGACCGCGGGCTTCAACACGAAATGCGCATACCCCGGAGCGGCGGCATCGGGCCGTATACCCGCCAGGCCGCGATAGAACCACACGCCGATGCCGTTATAGCAGTTGTGAATGTGCGAGCGGAGGGCGTCCCAATGCTCCCACGTGGTTGTTGCGCCATTGGCAAGCATATACCCCCACCCCGGATAGGTTTCCTTGCTCGTATATTCGAACACGAGATCGTTTCGGTCCAGTTGAAACAAGGTCTCCGTAAGGAGTGGCACGCCCACCAGCCCAACATCCAGATGGCCTTTGCACTCGACCAGTATCTTCTGCTCGAGACGGCTCTTCACCGCCTCGCGAAGATCGCCGGGGACGGCTCCCACCAGCAATGGATACGCCAAGTCCAGTTGGGTATCATCCACGTAGGTCCCCCGCGCGGGCTCGTAAAACACCTCGTGCACCCGCTTACGCCGGGCCGCGGCCTCCTCCGCGTAACGCTTTGCGTCTTCAGGACGCCCCAGCACCGTGGCAATGCCCGACATCCAGTCATAACATTGGACTACAAAACAGTTGTTGACGTGGTCGATCGACTTCTCGGCCTGTTTCTCGCGGCGGTCGGGCCGCGCCCAGTCGCCCAGGTACCAGGCTCGATAATCGGTCTCCGGCCATGGTCGCAGCAGCCCCTCTTTCGTGTACGCCTCGACATAGCCCAGCCAGTGCTGCATCGCCGGATAATTCACCTCGAGGATGCGCGTGTCGCCGTAATCCTGATACATCTGCCAGGAGGCCGCGATGATAAACCCGCACCAGTACGGTCCGCCCCCCGCGCTGAAGGGGTTCGGCGCCGTGTGCGGCATCCCCCCGTCCGGCCGCTGGCAATCCCGCCAATGCGTCAACCACGCGGTGTAAAGCGGCCCCATGCCGAACATCGTCATGGCTGTCGGCGTGCTGGCTTGCCCGTCGCCGCCATAGCCCAGCCTCTCGATGTGCGGACAATCCACCAGATATCCCCCCAGACTCAGGCATTCAAGCGTGTAGTGCACCATGTCGTGTATGTTCGTCAGCACCGGATTGGAGCACGCGAAACTCCCGTAGTTCTGGAAATTGGTACGCACCAGATACGCCGCGATCGCTTTCGACTGCGACGGCACGTCCATGCCCGTGATCCGCACGTAACGAAATGCGTGGTAGTTGAACCGGTTCCGGAAGGTCTCCTCCCCGCCTCCCCGGGCAATGTATTCATCGGTCTGGCCAAAATTGTCGAACTCGTCGTCTGCCAAGAAATCGGCATAGTCCATTTTGACGGATTGCCCCGGCGTCAAACCGGTGAACGTAATCTCGAAAAGGCCTGACAGATTCGTCCCGAAATCCACGAGCCATACCTTATCCTCCAGAAACCGTACGCGCGCGGGTTCGTAGCGCCGCAGCAGCGCATTGGTCTCGACGGGTTGCGCGGATACCACGTGCTCTGCTGGTTCGGCCGCAACGGCGTTAGGCCAAGCGGTCGCGTCAAACTCCGGATTCGCCCATGCCGCATTATGGGCCCTCGCATCGTACCGCTCGCCGCCGTAATGCCCCGGATGCCCCACGTCGATACACTCAAACCCGCTGGGGTGCGCCTTCCATGTGGCATCGGTTGCCACAATGACACGCTCGCCGCCTGCCAGGTCAGCTTCGAGTTGCGCCCTGACCAGCGGCCCCTTGCAGGCAACGCCCGGCAGCCCTTCCTGATACCACCCGCGGCCCATCCAGAGCGCAATGCTGTTCGTCCCTTCCCGCAGAAACGCCGTCACATCGTGGGTGAGATAGAACGACCGCTTGTTGAACTGCGTCACCGCCGGCGACAGAGGCGCGTCATCGACTCTCTCACCGTTCACATACAATTCGTAATAGCCGAGGGGGTTCACGTAAACGCGCGCGTCTGCGGGCTTTTCGCCCAATTCAAAGGTCTGCCGCAGCCACGGGGACTGAGGATTCCCCTGCGCGGCGTCCATGCCGATATAGGCCCCCTGCCAATCGCTGGGGTCCAGCAGGCCCATGCTCCACGCCGCAGCTTCGCTCCACGCGCATTCACGGCCGTTTCCGTCCCAGAGTTTCACCTTCCAATAGCACCGTTGCCGGGACGCCAGCGCCTTGCCCGCGTACGCGACCAGCACGCTCTCAGAGGAGTCAATCTTCCCGCTGTCCCACAAATCGCCCTCCTCAGCCGCCAGCATCTCCGGCGCGGACGCCACCAGAATCCGATACGCCGTTTGTCTCGCGCCGCGCTGGTCAGATTCGACAATCCAGCTCAGCCTGGGCGGGTTGGCGTCTATCCCGAGGGGATTCTCCAGGTATTCGCAGCGCAACCGGCCCACAATTACGCCTTCCTCCCCTTCGCCAGCCCGCGCGGCGCATACTGTCCCGACAATTCCCAACGCTACAACCATCACGCGAAATCCCAACATGTTTCCACCTCGTGCGTCTTGCGCGCCAATCCACGAAGCACCCTTTGCCCGAACACATAGAATCACCCGAGTATCCCCGTTCGCTGTCCCGCGATGCAACCGTGTTGTCAGCGGGTGTTGTCAGCGGGACACAAATCAAGGTCATGCATGTCTCCCAGGGTTGCATGCATGAACTCCTGTGAATCACGGCTCTTGGCAAAGGCATCTTGGATTCTCGGGTGTTGATCGAGCCGCGGGCGAACCGTATTCTGACTTGCACCGGGCGGAGCAAGGCATGCCGGAGGAAGCAGAAGCAAACACCGGCGCCGCGACTATTTACGCAAATGCGCTGATGCTGCGATGCGGTTCGGCCATGAGGGCAATGTCATGATTGGTGCGGTTCTTTGGGCTGCGGCCGTTCTCTGCAGCGTCACTCCCACACCTGCGGAATTCGAGGAGCGGGATGCCTGGGTTGATGCCAGGTTTCGAGGCTCTCCAGGAGAACCCCTCGCGGAGCCAGGCCTCGCTATTCTTGCCAACTACGATCCTGTCCAAAGAAACGTGCATATGGGGAAACCCCTGAAGCTCCAGGACAAACCGTTCGCTCGCGGTCTCTTCTGCCATGCGCCCAGCATGATTCTGGTCCGAATCCCATCGGGCGGCAGAGAGTTCTCCGCGATGGTGGGCGTCGACACGAACGACCCGGCGGGCGAAGGAAGCGTGGTATTCTCTGTTCACGCCGGGGGAAACATCGTGTTCCGCTCTGACATACTGCGCAAAGGGATGGCAGCGGTTCCCGTTCTCGTGGATCTGCAGGGAGCCACGGAGTTCACGCTCGAGATATCCGATGCTGGAGACGGCAACGCCTGCGACCAGTCCTGTTGGGCCGACGCCAAGATTGCGCTGGCCGATGGCAAGGAGCTCTGGCTCGATGAGATGACCATGACGGATGGCGGGGAAAGACCCTATGGCACGGAACCTTTTCTATCATTTGTCTATGACGGCCGGCCCTCTTCGGAATTCCTGAGTGACTGGACTTTGGAGCGGAACAGCAGGGAGCTGGATCCAGAGCGCACGGAACACTCCGTAACCTATAGGGATCCTGTAACGAATCTTGTCGTCCGTTGCGTGGGAGTAGCGTGGAGGAACTATCCCACCGTGGAATGGACCGCGTACTTCAAGAATGAGGGCACCGGGGATACGCCCATACTTGAGTCAATCCAGGCAATCGACACTACTTTTGAACGTAGCTCTCAGGGGGAGTTCCTGTTACATCATCACACGGGCGACAGATGCACTATTGACAGTTTTGAACCTCACTCAACGACACTAGGGCCCAATGTTTCCCTGACGTTCGCGCCACGCGGCGGCCGTCCGACCAACTTCGAATGGCCTTACTACAACCTGGAATGCCCACAGCAGAACGAAGGCGTAATCATCGTCATCGCCTGGCCCGGCCAATGGGCATCCCGGTTTGTCCGTGACAGCGGGCGCGCCCTTCGCGTCGTTGGAGGCCAGGAATTGACTCGTTTGAGACTCCACCCCGGCGAAGAAATACGGACTCCTCTAATAGTGCTGCAGTTCTACAAAGGCGACTGGCTCCGGGCCCAGAACGTCTGGCGGCGCTGGATGTTCGAACACAATTTCCCGAAGGACCATGGCAAAGCATTATCTCCGAAACACGGCGCTGCCAGCGTCTGGTACTTCGGGTTCCAGTGTACCCGGGCAGGTGACATTGAATTCATCCATCGCTTTGCAGAGAAGGGCATACAGTTGAATTACTGGTGGATGGACGCGGGCTGGTATCCCGGCGGCAGTTGGCCTGTAACCGGCACCTGGGAGGCCGACAAATCCCGCTTCCCGAACGGTCTGCGGGCCGTTACCGACGCCACCCGCGAATACGGCGCCGAAACCATCGTATGGTTCGAGGTGGAACGTGTCCATCCGGGCACATGGCTCGCCGTCAATCGCCCGGAATGGGTCTTTGGCGGCGCGGACGGCGGTCTTCTCAAGATGAACGAGCCGGAGGCAGTGCAGTGGCTGACAAACCATATTGACAAGTTGATTTCGGATGAAGGCATAGACCTTTATCGCTCGGACTTCAATATAGACCCTTTGGATTTCTGGCGGGGCAACGATGCCGCGGACCGGCAGGGAATCACCGAGATCCGGTACATTGAGGGATACCAGGCCTATTGGGATGAACTCCGCCGCCGTCATCCCGGCATGCTGATAGATTCCTGCGCCAGCGGAGGCCGGCGTGATGATCTCGAGACCATGCGCCGGGCCGTGCCTCTGTTACGTTCCGACCTGGAGAACAATCCGGAGGCCTATCAGTGTCACAACTATGGTTTTGGCCTCTGGCTGCCCTATTTTGATTCGGCAAACTACGAGAAGTTTGACCCGTATTATTTCCGCAGCACGATTGCGCCGTTCCTCCAATGCAACTGGGACGTGCGCAAAGACGACTTCGACGTTAAGGGCGCCACCGAACGCATCAAAGAGTGGCGCAGCGTGGCCGGCTATTACTTCGGCGATTTCTGGCCCCTTAGTGACTACAGCACGGCCGACAACGTGTGGATGGCCTGGCAACTCGATCGCCCCGATCTGGCGGCGGGCATGGTCCAGGCATTCCGGCGCGCGAAATGCCCCTACGTCAGCGCCCAGTACAAGCTGCGCGCCCTCGAGCCGGACGCACCCTACCTCGTGAAGAACATCGATTCCACGGAAAGCATGGAAGTTTCAGGACAGAGCTTGATGGAGAATGGCCTGTTGATAACGATCGGCCAACAGCCAGATGCCGTCATAGTTACGTACGAGAAGGCCGGGGAGTGACCAGTAGGCACGGAGTGGCCCGCGAGCGGGCAGGGGAAGTCCGCTTTCACCAGGTATTGCGGCTGGGTGCTTGGAACGTGTCGCCCATAACAAATGAGGTTCACGAACATGATTCGCTTCTGCCTTGCATTGGTGGCCGTCTTGCCTTTCCGTGCCTTCGCGCAAGAGCCTTACCGAATCGCTGTTCTGGATGAGCCTTCGCTACCCGTAGAAGGATGTGCAACACCCCCACAGACCTTCGAAGCCGCGCTGGCGGCGGCGGATATCGTGGTGAGCCGTCTCAGTGCCGAGCAGCTTTCAGACCCTGCCATCTTCAATGGCGACGCGTTTGACCTGCTCATCGTGCCTACGGGAGCTTCGTTTCCCGTGTCCGGGAAGCACACGCTACTCGGTTTTCTGCAAAAGGGCGGAGACCTGCTGACGACGGGCGGCTATGCCTTCGACCGGCTTTGGCTGAAAGAAGACGGCCAATGGCTCGCCGCCCGCCAGCATTGGGAAGAGGAACGGGACAAGGCTCGCGACCCCCAGTACTCAATGGCGCCCAATGGCGGGTTCGAAAACGGCTCCGACGGATGGTGGGCCGCCGATCCGGCCGCCTCAGCGGTAGTCACTGACGAGAAGGTCTCGGGGAACGCGTCGGGCCGCGTCAACAACGAAGTCGCCGAGATGAGCAATACCTGGACGTGTTCGCTGCCCGTCGAGCCCGGCACGACATATCTGATAGGCGGGTGCCTGAAGGCGCGCGACATCAAGGGTAGCGGATTCGCGTATATGGCGGTCTATCAACACGACGCGAACGGCGCGCTTGTGACGTTCGTGGATTTCGTCCAGCTCCGCGAGTCCGCCGATTGGAAGCGATACGAGACACAGGTCCCGATCGCGCCAAACGCCGCGAACGTGTTGTTCCATGGCGGCCTCTTCCGGGCCAGCGGAACCGCATGGCTCGACGACGTCACGTGCGCCCAGTTGCCAACCGAAGACATCATCAACGCGCACTACGGGGACCCTCGGGATGCCCTCCGTCTCGAACCGATCCAACTGGCATTGTTCAGTCCCGACCAACCCATCCGGGGTGACAGTCTTGTGGCGTCTCCCGGCTCGCCGCTCCTTGCCGATTGGCGGTCTGACGGGCCGGTTGCGGGTTTCGAGGCTACGGCGCAGCTTCGCGCTTCCGCGCGGTGGATTCCGTTTGTCGAGGCGCGAGGCCAGGCCGGCGGCTTCCAAGGCGCGGCGGGAGCGTTCGTGCATCATTACGCGGGGCCTTTTGCGGGTTCCAACTGGGCATTGTTTGGAGTCACGAGCCGGGATATCTTCGAAGGCGAGTCCGGCGCGCAGCTGGCGCGCGCGGCCGTCGCCCGGCTCCGCTACGGAGTGTTCGTCGAATCGGTCAAGACCAGCGCCCCCATCTACGAACGCGGCGCGGCGGCAGACATCGTGGTTCACGCCAACAACACGTCGCACGAACCCCGCTCAGTGGATATCGCGTTGGAACTGCTTGGTTTACCCAAGAATGCCGGACCGGCGCACTTGACTTCCCTTTCGCAACCGGCCGAAATGCCCGGGCAATCGGAGCAGACCTTCCAGTTCTCGTTCCAGATCCCGGAAGACGCGCCCAATTTCATTCAAGCCGTTTCAGACGTGAAAGACGGCTCCGTACTCGCCGACCGCGCCGTGTCGGGGTTCTGTGTCCGCGATGGTGGTGTTGTTGCCGCGGGCCCGCGGATTCACTATGCCGGCAATGTGCTCATCGTGCAGAAACCGGACATGGCCGAGCAGCGAGTGTGTCTATTCGGCACGGACACGTACGGGAGCATGTTCAGTTCGCCGAATTGTTCCCCGTGGACGTGGTTTCAGGACCTCCAGATGATGCGGGATCACGGATTGCACATGTTTGAGAACCTTGGCTTCTTCCCGCCTGACTTCCGTCTGACGGACGCTCAGTGGGAACAGCAGGAAGCCCTGATCCAACTCGCGCAGCGGTTCGGGCTCGTGTACATGGCGGGCATACTGATAGGCCGCGATGTCGCTATCAGCGATGAGGAACTCGGCCAGTCCGCCGAACTTTGCAGGGCATTCGCCGCGCGTTTCAAAGATGTGCCTGGGCTGATCTACTACCTGAACGGCGACTTCCAGCTGCGCATCAAGGACCTGCCCGACCTCCAGCGCCTGTGGAACGAATTCCTGGCAAGACGGTATGCAACGGACGAAGCGTTGCGTCAGGCGTGGTCAGCGGCCCCGCCCGAGGCCCCGCTTGGCCAACTGCCGCTCAGACACGTCGCTGCCCAGGCATGGTACGACGTGCGCGCCAGGGATTTCACCGAATTCCAGACCATGCTCATGACGCGCTGGATCGAAACGCTCTGCTCGGCCATTCGCCAGGAAGATTCCGAACATCCGATCACGAGCGAGTACTACCAGCGCCCTATCGAGGGAATCGATCTTCGTCTTACGCTGGGTAGCATGGACATGAGCAATTTCGGCTATTTCGATGTCCTTCGTGCGGACATCTCGCGCCTGATGGCTACGATCAAGTGGAACGACATGCGCTTTGCCGGCAAGACCGTCAACATCGGCGAGTTCGGCGTAAAGACCCACGACGCATGGACCGTCGAACGGGGCGGCGCGGGGTACCACATCCGCCGTGCGCCCGAGGAAATGGACCGCTTGTTCTGGTGGGCCGGACACGCCGCATACGCTATGGGCGTGACCAAGATCCAGAACTGGTGCTGGAGCGACGACCCCGACAGCGTCTTCCCCTGGGGCATGGCGTGGAACAACCCGTTACGGCCAAAGTCCGCTTTGCGGCTCTACAAAGCTCTCAGTGGAATTGGGGAATACATTTCCATGGACCGGCCGGCCGCCGAGACGATCTTCGTCATGCCCGATACCTGGCGCCTGGGCGCTCCCGCGGGTCTCGCCCATACGTCACTCATGAACGCGCTCGAATGCCTTCTCGCCACATCGATTCCGTTCGATGTCGCCAACGAGGCCGAGCTTGCCAGGGTGGCGGAACACCGTCCGCGGCTCGCAATCTTGCCGCTTGCCTACGCGCTGCCCGATACGGCTGTTGAGCAGCTCCTGCGCATTGCCGAAGACGGGGCTTGCGTCTATCTCTCGGGCGACCCCTCGATTACGCCAGGCGGCCAGCGCGATCCCGCACGACTCGAACGATTGCCAGGCGTTCGGTTTGAACGTGAAATCATCACCGGTGCAGGGCTGCCCGCCGTCGAATGCACGGCTGTCGAGGCCACACCTGTTGAGAATGCCAACGGCATCCTTGCCTTCCGCCGAGTCGTAGGCAACGGTTCCATCATCTGGACTCCCGACCCCTGGGAATCTTTTCCCCAACGCGACCTCTTCGTGGCCGAACCCGAACTCACCACCTCGCCCGATGCCAATTTCTACCTCATGCTGCCGAATCTGGCGGGACTCGAACCCCCCGCTCGCATTGAAGCCTCGCAAGGCGTCTGGCGGGTCATCGCCACTCCGTGCGGAGACAACCATCTCGTAGCGGTTTTCCCGCGCACGCCGGTTGGCCAGCCCACGGTGGTCAAAGTGACTGCCTTCGGTCACACCTTCGAGTTTGGCACGCAACCGTTTGCCGGGGAAACGCTCCCGGCGATGGTTGTCCTGCATGATGGCGCGCCAATCGCGGCGACCGGTACGGATTACCTTGACATTGACTCCAGGCGAGTGACTCAAGCGCCGGGTCCGTGGTGTATCGCGTTGTGAATGCGGGAGGAAATGGGCGGCCGGTTCCGCGCACCTCGCGCTCTGGGAGTTCTGCCCGCGCAGGGTCGGGGAACCCGCTCAATGTCCCGCCTCTACGAGATCGGGTTTCTGACGCCGGAGCGCAGCCTATATTCGGCACTGTCGCGTCGCAATGCGGTCCACGAGACCGTAATTCTCCCATTTCCACCCTGGCTCTTCGAGATACTTTTCTTACGTTAGGCAACGATGCCGTTTCAGGTGCTTTTATTGTGAGGCAATTCGCAAACTGGACATCCGCCCCGATTGCCGATATGCTCTTTTCATCAATCCTTGGATGCAACGCACAGGAGGGTCTTACCATGCGATGGCATCTCTTAACGGCGGCGTTCATCGTGACGGTACTATGCGCGCTCTCGACTGCGTCTCCCCGCGCAGCGGAGGTAACCTTCGAATCGCTCGTCAACGAAATGACCGATCTCGATGCCCTCGCATCGTTCCCCGAACCGGCGTTTGACTGCGCCCAGTTCTCGAGCTACGACCGCCGGTCCACCGATCCCGCCGTACTCACCGACGAAAACTGGTTCGCCAACGGCGACCGTGGCCAACACATCCGCAAAGAAACCCGCAACGGGGCCGACGAATGGGTGATGGCCGACGCCGAAGGACCCGGCGCCATCGTGCGCATATGGTCCGCCAACGCCAACGACGCCGGCATCGTCCGCATCTATCTCGATAACGCCTCCGACCCCGTCATCGAAATGCCCCTCCAGGACATGCTGGACGGAGAACACGCGCCCTTCCTCGCCCCCATTGCCGGCATCCGCTCGCGCGGATGGAACTCCCACTTCCCCATTCCCTACGCCAAACACTGCAAAATCACCGCGAGCAAACCCGACTTCTATTACCACGTCAACTACCGCACCTACGAGAAAGGCACGGAGGTCGAATCGTTCCGCCCCGAGCTGGCCGAGACGTACCAGGGGCTTCTCGAAAATACCCGCCAACGCCTCGCAAACCCCCATGAATTCGACTACCAGGGCCCCAAAGTCGCCAACACCTACCGCGAAACCATCGCCCCTGGCGCCAACATCGAGATGCGCCTCGAAGGCGAAGGCGCAATCCGCGGCATCACCTGTAAAGCCGAGGCCGATGCCCTCGACCTCGCATTGCGCCAGTGCGTCGTCACCATTGCCTTTGACGGCCAGAAGACGCCCTCCGTGGGAGCGCCCCTGGGCGATTTCTTCGCCACGGCTCCCGGCATCAACCCCTACAGGTCGCTGTCCAGCGGCGTGCTCGACAACGGCGTCATGTATAGCCACTGGGTCATGCCCTATGAACGGTCCGTCACGCTCCGCATCACTAACAACGGCGACGCCCCCGTCACCGTCGATGGCCAAGTGGTCACCGGCCCCCGTGAATGGACCCCACAGAGCCTCTATTTCCACGCCAAATGGCGCGCCCAATTCGATATCCCCACACACCCCCGGCAGGACTGGACCTATGTCGCAGTGAACGGCAAGGGCCGCTTCGTCGGCGACATGCTGCACGTCACCAACCCCGTCAAAGGCTGGTGGGGCGAGGGCGACGAGAAAATCTACGTCGACGGCGAGAAGTTCCCCAGCCATTTCGGCACGGGTTCCGAAGACTATTACGGCTACGCATGGTGCAACAACGAACCGTTCGTACACGCCTACCATAACCAGGCCCGTTGCGACGGCCCCGGAAACTACGGCCACACCTGCGTCAGCCGGTTTCACATCCTCGACAACATCCCCTTCGCCAAAGACTTCAAATTCGACATCGAGGTCTGGCACTCGGCCGACGTAATGGTCAACATGGCCGCCACATCCTATTGGTATGCCCGGCCCGGCGCGACCGACTCCTTCAACGGCATCAACACGGCGGACCTCCGCATCGCCACACCCCCTCCCCCACCCGAACCCAAACGCGTCAAGCACGCCCTCGAAGGAGAAAGACTCGAAGTCCTCTCCGTCAGCGGAGGAAACTGCACCGTCCAAGACAGCGCGGGCTGGCCCTGGAGCGCCGGTCAACAACTCTGGTGGATCGACGGCGCCCCCGGCGATACCCTCACACTCGCCTTTGACGCCCCCGAGGACGGACGCTACGCCGTCCACGCCGTTTTCACCAAAGCCATCGACTACGGCATGATGCAGATCTCGGTCAACGGCGTAAAGGCCGGCGAACCCATGGACTTCTTCAACGACGGCGTCATCGTCACCGAAGAAGCCTCCATCGGCACATTCAAACTCAAAAAAGGGCAAAATGTTCTAACCATCGAGATCGCCGGCGCCAACGAGAAGTCCAACCCCAAACGCCACATGTTCGGACTTGATTACCTGCGCCTCGCTCCAGTCAAAGTGACAAACTGAATGGCACTAACCCGAACCGGCAACGCGTCCCTGCTCTTCTCAGGACGAGCAGGCTCCGACAAGAACCAGGATTATCATTTGCTCGCATGGCCGCCAGGGCTTTTCAATCCAATTTCCCGGTGACCGCTCCTCGATGGGCTTGTTCCAACGGTGTGCGATTGCTAAAATCAGCCGAGCAGGGGAGCTTGAAAATGCCTCTCGCTCGCAATCCAAGGCACATACAGGGGGCGGGTGGCGACAAAGGGCCGGCTCGCGGCCAAGATTGAGGGGCCAATGTATTCCTCGAATCGACCGCCAAATGATAAGGGCAAGAACAAGGCCGTTTCCGATACGCATAGGGCGGCATTGCTCCGGGACGCCGCGAAACGGCGCATTGGCCAACTCCTGTGCGCCGCCGGACGCATCTCCCAGAAAGAACTCGACCAGGCGCTCGCCATACAGAAAAAGCGCGGAGGCGAGGTCATCGACGTGCTGTTCTCTATGGGATGCATCCAACCCATTGAACTGCTCGATTTCCTCCTCACCCTGCCTGGGCTGGGCGCCGCGGACTTCTCGCATCTCGACCTCAGTCACGAGTTGATTGGACTGATCAGCGCCGAGACCGCCCGCAATTACCAGGTCATACCCATTGACCACTACGGTCACACGGTTGTGCTGGGTTGCGTCTCCCTTCCGGATGCCCAAGAACGCGAAGAGCTCGAAAAACTGCTCGACGCCCACGTACAGCTTCTGCGCTGCACCCCGGATGACGTCGAAACCGCTATCAACCGCTACTATCCCGAAGAACCGCCTTCCGCCGGTGAAGACGAGGCCGCGCCTTTGCGGACGCTTCAGGGTCTCGAAGCGCCCATACGTCTGTCGCGCGTGGCCCGCCTTGTACGCCGCCTCACATCGCTGCCGGCACTGCCCGAAACACTAAACCAGGTCCGGGCAGCCATCGAATCGCCCGAGAGTTCGGTCCGCTCGGTGGCGGACATTATCGCGCTCGACCCGCCCATCGCGGCCAAAATCCTCAGCGTGGCCAATTCGGCCCTGTACGGATTCACACAGCCCATTCACGATCTCGTCCACGCCATATCGCTCATGGGCCTGCGCGAAACCTACGGGATCGTGCTCTCGACAACGGTCATCGACCTCATGAGCAAATGGAAGAACCTCGAGTACCGGACCTTCTGGCTCGAATCGATGTGTTGCGCAGCGGCGGCGCGCATCGTCGCCAAGGCCAGCGGACAACGCGGCCTGCCGGGCATCTTCGCGGCAGGCCTGCTGCACGACCTGGGCCGCGCAGCCTTGCTTGAAACCGTGCCGGAGGCCTGCGCCAAGCTCGACAGCGGCCTCACGGGCCGCGCGCTCCTCGACGCCGAGGAACGCCTGATCGGGCTGTCCCACACGGAGGCCGGGTACGAATTGGCCCGGCAATGGGGATTGCCCCCCGAGATCGCCGCGCCTATCCGCTTCCACCACGAGCCCATGCGGGCCACTGAAGCCAAGGAGCACGTGGCCATCATCTCCCTGGCCGACGCCATGGTGACCGCCCTGACCGACAATTACACGGAAAACCTGCATGTCTTCGACGAACACCAGCAGACGCTGGCCTTTCTCGGGATCGACCCCGAAGTCACCGAGGCCATGCTGGCCGAATACCTCGCCAAACGACAAGCCGCGTTCGAGGAGAATAACGAAGAGATCTGACGGCGGCGAGCGCCACCGGGCTGCGCCGGCCAAGCCACGCGCCGGCCTCGAAAACCGCCGGGAAACGCGCCATGCGCTCAGCTTTCCGGGTATCCATGTCTTCCTTGCGGCCGAACTCCGGGGCAAACCCGAACGGCTCCTGGAAGACCGAGCCGTCAACCGGCACTGGTTTTCCCGCCCCGGCACATCGTGATCAGAGCGCCTGCAGGAAGCCATATCCTACGGGAGGCTTCGGAGTAATCTCAGTGAGGCAGGAGGAATAGCCGTGTCGGTGTTGCTTGGGGAATCCCGAAAGGGCTTCACCCTCATCGAGCTGCTGGTCGTAATCGCGATCATCGGGCTCCTGGCGGCGATCCTGCTGCCGGCGCTGTCCCGGGCGCGCGAGGCGGCCCGAAGAGCGGCCTGCGTCAACAATCTCAAACAGCTGGGCCTGGTCTTCGCCATGTACTCCAACGAAAGCCCGGGAAAGCGGCTGCCGTGCCGCCAGATTGTCCGAAACGACAGACGCCCCAGCCGCGAGTTCATCTTCAACGACTGGGCCCTGTACCCCGAATACCTCACGGACTGGAACCTCGTGTGGTGCCCGTCGTGGAAGGCCCAGAGCGGCCCTGTCGAACGCTACGACGGAAAGACCGACCGCGGCAGCAACGGCAATGGCGTGGTCGATTGGGGAGAAATCGTGAAGGAGCCGTATAACTACACCGGCTGGGTCATCATGGAAGACACGAATGTGCTGGGCGAGGCGCTGTTGTCTCTCGTTGACCCGAATACGCGCTACGTTTCCGGGTCTACAGACAAATACGGCCGATTCACGGAAAGCATGATGGCCCTCGGCCCGTTCGGCGAGCTGGGTCTGGCCAGCTTCTATTCGCGCGGCGGCGCCAGCGACCAGGATTACGACTTTTCAGATACCTTCCCCGGCAGCCAGGCCGGCAGGGGCGACATCCTGTACCGGTTGCGGCAGGGCATCGAGCGATTCCTGCTCACTGACATCAACAATCCGGGCGCGGCGCGCGCAGCGGCTTCGCAGGTCCCCGTCATGTGGGATCATGTCACGCCGGAACGCGGTTACGCCGGCCATGGCGGCAGCGGCGTCAATGTGCTGTACCTGGACGGCCACGCGGAGTTCCTGCGGTACCTCGGCGTACAGGGCGGACGATTCCCGGCCACGGCCGCCCATTGCGTATCCTCCGGCACGTACAACCACCTGTTCGACGGAGTGGGCAGCGCGACGGATTGGCCGTAAACGGTCTGACACGGAGCCCCAGAGCCTCATCATAAGCCAGCTAGGAACGGGGCCGGGTCCCGCCGGTCGCAAAGTCGCCACGGGCCTGGAACTCACCTTGTGCCCATCAATTGTGTACAATAGGATGAAAAAGAAGGAGCATCGCTTTTATGCGACACCTGAACCGGCGTGATTTCTTGAGGTTCTCGGCAGCAACGGCGGCGGCCAGCCTTGCTTTTCCCGCGGCCACCCAGGAACCGGCCCCGCACCTGACGGCACAGACCACGCGAATGCTCGGGAAAACCGGCATTCAATGTTCGCTGTTGGGCCAAGGCACCGGCATGCGGGGATGGAACGGCAATTCCGACATGACCCGGCTCGGGCGTAATGAATTCGTTAAACTGCTCGAACACGGGTATGCGAACGGGATCAGGTTTTACGATCTCGCCGACATGTACGGGTCGCATACCTATCTGCGCGAGGCTATGAAGCGCAGCATCAAGCGCGAAGACGTCATGATCCTCTCGAAGGCCGTCTCGCGCGCCCCGGCGCTGATGAAAGCCGACCTCGAACGGTTCCGTCACGAAATCGGCACCGACTACATCGACGTTGTATTGATGCATTGCATTACCGAGCCGGACTGGACGGAAAGGCCCGAGTACCAGGCCTCGCTCGAGGTCATGCACGAAGCGAAGGCGAAGGGCAAGGTCCGCGCCGTCGGATGTTCGTGCCACAGTTTCGATGCCCTGCAAAAAGCGGCCGCATCGCCCCATATCGATGTCATACTCGCCCGGTACAACCCGTTCGGAATCAGGATGGACGACACCGTCGAAAACGTTACGGCCGTGCTGCGCCAAGCCCACGACGCCGGCAAGGGCATCCTCGGCATGAAAATCGTCGGGGAGGGGCAACTCACCGCTGAACCGGCCAAGATCAACGAATCCGTGAAATTCATTCTCACGAGCGGGATTGTGGACGCCATAACCATCGGCTTTACCGAACAGGCTCAGGTGAACGACATGATCAGCCGGATCGATGCGGCTACCCGGGCATGAACGGCACATGGTGACCTCTTTTCCCTACTCTGGTGTCCTTCTCTGGTGTGGGACCGCCGCCCTCGGCGGTCATCTCGATTCTGGGCATCACTCTCTTTTTGACCGGCGTGGGCGCCGGTCCCACACCGAGAATTTACGCCCCAGCGAATGCCGGCGAGACGACTGTGCTGCAAGTCGCCGGCGCCACGACAACCGTTTTTGCGGGGCGAATCAGGTGCGATTGCCCTAGTGGTCATCTTGATTTGGCGGGTGCGTAAGGGTATCGTATCGTGCCGGGCTGGAACTTTCGCCGCAGACAAGCTATCCTATGGGCGAGGGGGTCGTACATCCCTTTGTGATTAAACGGCTTCCTCCTTAATGTGGGCGAAGACCAGCCGCATCTTGCGGGATCTTAGCGAAAAGGGGTGCTGCAACCATGAAACATGCGTTTATTCTGGTATTGGTTGGAGTTGTGGCGTGCACAGCGGGTTGCCAGACTAATCCGTTCAAGAAACAGCCGCCTGCGCCTCCGCCGGACCTCCAGTTAGAGGACAGCGGCGGGCGGACTTCGGGTGCTGCGGCCGTGTCGGAACCCGGGCTCAAGCTTTCTGCCCAGCAGCGGTTTAAAGATGTGCCGCTGCCCGAGGGCCTGAAAGAAGACGCGGAACGCACGTTCGTCTACGAGTCGCGCGTGCTGCAAGTCGGGCGCTTGGTTTATACGTGCCGCAGCAAACCCACGGAGCTCGCTCAGTTCTACGTGCGCGAGTGCCCCACGGCGGGGTGGAAACTCGACACCGTGGTGCAGGCGGACGTGATCACGCTCAATTTCTCAAAACCGGACAAGAAGCTCCGCGTATCCATCACTGATTTGGGCATCGGACGGGGAACGGAACTCGTCCTGGTGCTGGTTCCGGAAGAAACGTCCTCATGAGAAACCGATTGACGGTCATCGGCCTTCTTGTGGTGATGGCGTTCGCTTCGGGATGTCCGAAAGAGATCCCGGAGATTCCCGTCATCAACCCCAAGCTGACCGAGGAAGAACAGATCATGCTGGTGCTCGAGGACGTGTGGCGCGGCATGGAGGCCCGGCGCATCTATCAAGTCATGGCCAATGTGTCTCGGAGCTATCAGGATCGCCAAGGACGCGATTACGACGCCATTGCCGCATACCTCAACAAAGTCTTCGACGAGTACCGGCAGATAAAGATAGCCCGTGTACAGCCGCGCGTCATCGTTCAGGGCAGTCAAGCGCGGGCGGTAGAAACGTTTGGCACCATAGCCAAACCCGACCCCCGCTCCGAATACCCCCCCATCGATCTGCACGGCCAGGTCACGGTGTTCCTGGAAAAAGTCGACAGCCGCTGGCTCATTGTCGAGTGGGGGTCGATACAATAGTTTGTAACTCAAGGCGCGCAACGTTTCGGAAAGTCCCAAATTATGGCAAGGAAATACAAAAGCAGCCGTGTAAAAGAAATCTTGAAGACTTCGCGTCATGCGGAGGAAGAAATCAGCTCGCTGTGGCACAGCATTCGGGAAAAGCCGTGGCAATACGGTATTGGCGCCGCAGTTGTCGTTGCCGCGCTCCTGTTCACTGTAGGCTACCAGCAGCACACCAAGGCATCAAACCGCACGAACTATACGGCATATGCCAAAGCGATCGAAGCGGAAGATCCCGCCGGCCAGGAGAAAGAACTTGAATCGGCAGTCGCGGTGGGCATGGCAACGCCGGAGGTCCTCTACATGATGGGCGAGACCGCCATAAAAGCCGGCGAGTACGATAAGGCGAAATCCGCCCTCGAGCGGTTGCGCCAGGAGCATCCCGAGTCCAAGTTTGTTCCAGACGCCGTCGAGGCCATTGGTTTCATCGCGCAGGAAGCCGAGGACTACGATGCCGCGCTGAAAGCATACAATGAGGTGAGTGAGAAGTGGCCGCAGAGCTTCGCGGCCCGCCGGCAAGCGCTAAACCTTGCCCGGGTGTATGAAGCCCAAGGCAATCTCGAGGGAGCGGTCAAGGCCTACCAGGATCAGACCCGGCAGTTCCCCAATTCCAGCGTAGCAAAGGAAGCCGAGATGGCCCTTTCCCGCCTGCGCGAGTCCAATCCTGAGCTATTCGCCGAGGAGGCGGCAAAGACGCCGCCGGCGGAAACAAGTCCCGTGACGCCGCCCGCGGAGACCCCAGCGGAAGCGGCCCCGGTAGCGCCATCCGCGGAAACCCCAGCGGAAGCGGCCCCTGCCGCATCTCCAGCAGAAGGGGGCGGGGAGACGGACGAGCTTCCGGAGGTTTCCAAGGCGCCCAAACTGGTGATCCCCGATGCCGCGGCAGCACAGGGCGGCGCTGACAAAGGCGCTGCGGAGCAGAGCACTCCGGCCGAGCCGGCCTCTGCCGGCGAGACCCAGCCAGCCACCGTGCAGTAGCAACCGATATCGAAGCAGCGCGCCGGTTTCGGGGTAACCCTCGAAACCGGCGCGTTTTGTGTTCACAAGCGTTCGCTATTCCTGTTGAACGTCCGTTTGTTCCAGCGCTTTGCGGATTTCCGAAGCCACTATCTTCCCCAGAAAAACAGAGCCCTCATCGTTGAAATGCACATTCTTGGGATGCTGGTATTTCTCCAGTTCGGGGAGGACTCGGGCATAGAGGTCATTGATGGTTATTCCATGCGCCCTCATAACGCGGGCGGCGATAGCATTGTAGGCGGCCTCGTCTCCTTTGACGCGGCGGCTGGCGCCTTCGGGTACGGGTGTCGTCGATGCCCAGATCAGCCGGGCCTTGGTCTGCTTCAGGCGCACCACGAGCCTTTCGAGATTTGCCTTGTAGGCAGCGGGCGGCACCTGGCGTAGGTCAGTGGTCTCGGAAGCTCCGGCCTTGTCCACGTGTTTGAGATCGTGCAGACCCCAATTGAAGTGAATGACGTCCCACGGTTTGTCGCCTAGCCATTTGTCGATATTCTCTAGGCCCCGCGTGGTTGGACCGGCGTTCGCGGGGATGCGCAGAAGGTTCGCGGCGCCTGCAAGCTCTTTGCGAACGGCGAGGGTGTATCCCACGGAAATGGAATCGCCAATGAGCAAGACGCGCGGAAGAGCGGGATTCTCCTCGACAAACGCGAACGCCTCGCTCTTCAACATGTCTGCGGGCACCTGTTGTTCCCACTCGAGTTGTTGCGGCGATTTGACTGCTTGAGCGCCGTCCGGCTGAACCGGCGCCTCCTGCCCGGCGTTTGCGCCGAGACTCAGAAAGAGCGCGAACCCCGCGCAAAGGGCGACGAGAGAATAGCGTGATGCAAACACGAAAGTCCCCTTTCAAGCAATCGGGTGTTAGGAATCCTATCGTTCCTTACTACGTTACAATGACAAACCATAGAAGGCAAGCCTGGCGGCGGCGCTTCTGCGCGCAGGCATGCCGGCCGAATCATATGGTCTGCGAATTGACACGCGGCGCCTGTAGCGCTACTATTTCCGTTGGGAACTGGTTGTGCCCGGGGGAGGGTTCAAGCGGCTTTCTTGTTCCACCGCGGGGCGGGCGGCGGGTGTGAAACATCATCCAAAGGTTATTGGCTGCCTAGGGCTCGTGACCAAGCGGATGTGTGCAGTTTTTGGTTAGCGAAATGCCGCGTTCCGACGGCCAATACCTGTCAAGGACTTGCGATAAATGAGTATTCATGCGACGGCAATCATTGATCCCAAAGCGGAACTTGCGGAAGACGTCGAAATTCAGCCGTTCACCATCATTGGTCCGCACGTGACGATAGGGTCCGGCACCATTGTGGGTCCGCATTGTGTCATCACCGGCCGTACCGTCATCGGAAAGAGTAACCACATCTTCAGCGGATGCCAAATAGGCGTGCTCTCTCAAGATCTCAAACACAGAGAAGGCCTGATAGGGCGTACGACCATCGGCGACAACAACATGTTACGCGAGCATGTGACGGTCAGCGCCAGCACTATGACCAGCTATGACGATGACCACCGGACGACCTTGCTGGGGGATTCGTGTCTGCTGATGGCATATTCCCATGTGGCGCATGACTGCCACGTGGGCAGTTTCGTCGTCATGGCGAATTGCGCATCGCTCTCGGGCCACGTCGATGTCGAGGACCGGGCCATTCTTGGTGGATTATGCGGAATACACCAGGAATGCGTGATTGGTACGATGTCTTTCGTCGGCGGCATGACGCGTGTAACAAAAGACGTGCCGCCGTACATGATTGTGGAGGGCAATCCGGGCCGGTGCCACGGTCCCAACTCGGTCGGGCTGCGGCGCGCGGGCCTTGACGCCGAGACGCGGCAGCAAATCAAACAGATGTATAAGATCATGTTCCGGTCCGACCTCAATACCACGCAGGCACTGCACGAAATCGAAGCCACCGTCGAGGAAAGCGACGAGCGTAATCATTTCGTGGATTTTGTGCGCAAATCCCTTCGGGGAATCACGAAGTAGTCCTCCGGCATTACCCGCGGACGCACTCCTGCGCAGGGGCCGTTCCCGTCCGCCAAGAAGGATGTGTATGTCACCTATTCGTGTCGCAGTTATTGGAGTAGGCCATCTCGGATATCATCATGCGCGCAACTATGCCGGTTTGGACGGGGTCGAACTCGTCGGGGTAGTGGATACGGACGATACGAACGGAGCCAAAGCGGCAAACGATTTCCAGGTCCCTCACTTCCATGACGTGAAAGATGTTCTGGCTCTCGGTATAGACGCGGCCAGCGTGGTTGTGCCAACAACGCTTCATCACGAAATGACGCTTCGCCTGATCGACGCAGGGGTGGATGTGCTTGTCGAGAAGCCCATTGCGCAGGATGTGGAGAACGCTTCACATATGGTTACGGCGGCCCATGCCGCAGGGCGCATTCTGCAGGTCGGACACATCGAACGCTTCAACGGCGCCGTGCGCGCTCTGTTTGACGCGGTCGAGAGACCCCGTTTCATCGAGTGCCACCGTCTGAGCCCCTATCCGAACCGCGGGCACGATGTCAGCGTCGTATTGGACCTCATGATCCACGATTTGGAGATCGTGCTCGCCATGGATGGCACCCAGCCGGAGTCCGTTGATGGCGTAGGCGTGCCGGTGTTTTCGAAATACGAGGACATCGCGAATGCCAGAATCCGTTTTGCATCGGGTTGTGTGGCCAATCTGACGTGCAGCCGGGTTTCGATGGACCGCATGCGCAAGATCCGTGTTTTCGCGCCCGCCATGTACGCCTCGACCGATTACTCGGCCGAGGAAGTGCTCATCTACCGCAAGATGCCGGGTGAACTGGCTCCCGGGCAGAATCCGATGGACCTCATAACGGTGGAATCGCTCTCGGTCCAGCATGAAGAACCATTACGCCTCGAACTTGCTTCGTTCATTGACTGTGTGCGGGAACGCACACGTCCGGTTGTCAATGGCGAGGATGCTCTCAACGCACTGAAACTGGCTCAGCAGATCATCGACAGCATGCGGGAGACCCCGTGAAGCGGCTCTTCTTTGTAGCAGGGGAATCGTCCGGAGACATTCACGGCGCCAACCTTATCCGGGCGCTGGGTTCCATTGCTCCGGATATGCGTTGCGAGGGGCTGGGAGGACAGCACATGGCCGCAGCCGGCATGGATCTGCGCTACGATCTGGCCGAGCATGCGATCATGGGGTTTACGGAGATCGTCAAATCGTTCGGAATGGTCCGCCGTGTCTTCCGCGAAACGGTGGCCCGTCTCGAAGACACGCGGCCGGATGCGCTGGTGCTGATTGATTATCCGGGTTTCAACTTGCGCCTGGCGGGCGAAGCACACCGGCTGGGCATCCCGGTTATTTACTACATCAGCCCGCAAGTTTGGGCCTGGAAGCGCGGGCGTATCCGCACGATCGCGCGGCTGGTGCGCAAGATGCTTGTAATTCTGCCGTTTGAACCGGCATTGTATGAGGAAGCGGGCGTTGATTGCACATACGTCGGGCACCCGCTGCTTGATCATCTTCCCACCGTGAAGGTGAACGGGAGCCTGCGAGGCAAGTTCGTGATCGGCCTGCTGCCGGGAAGCCGCCAGCAAGAGATAGCGCGCCTGTTGCCGGTTATGCTCGAGGCCGGGCGCGATATTCAGGAGCGATACCCCGAGGCCTTTTTCGTGGCGCCGTGCGTGGACACGGAGCGGGAAGCGCAGATCCGGTCCCTGGCGGGCGATTTTCCGCTGCACATCCTTGTTGGGAAAACGTACGAGGTTCTCGATGCGGCCCGTTTTTGCATCGTAGCTTCCGGAACAGCCACGGTCGAGACAGCTCTCTTCGGGGTGCCGTTCGTGATTCTGTACAGAGTCAGTGCCCTGACGTATTGGATTGCCCGGGCGCTCGTGCGCGTGGACCATATCGGCTTGGTCAATATTCTGGCTGGCAAACGCATCGTCCCGGAGTTTGTTCAGAACGAGGCGATGCGAGCACGCATCGTGCCAACGGCGCTGGAGCTGATAGACGACACGCCGGCGAGACGCCGGATGCTCGAGGAGTTGGCTGCGGTGCGGGAGTCGTTAGGCGGACCCGGCGCTTCGCAACGGGCTGCCGCGGAAATCGTCAGGGTTGTCTCGGAGACGGGCGATGGCTGAAAAACTGTTCTTGATTGACGGCAGCGCTTTCGCGTACCGGTCTTTCTACGCGATCCGGGGATTGACGGATTCGCGGGGCCGCCCCACCAACGCGGTGTTCGGCTTCGCGCGCATGCTGGCCAAACTCCTGCGGGAACATGAGCCCGATTACGTAGCGGTGGCATTCGACGCCCAGGGCAAAACGTTCCGCAACGATCTGTATCCCGAATACAAAGCCAACCGTGAAGAAATCCCCGAAGACCTGGCCGCACAGTTTCCCTTCATCGACCGGGTCGTGGAAGCCTTCTCGCTGCCAATTCTGCGGGTGCCGGGCGTGGAAGCCGACGACGTGATGGGCACCCTGGCGCGTACCGCAACCGCCGCGGGCCTCGAGACGGTGCTGGTCACGAGTGACAAGGATCTGCTCCAGCTTGTCAACGAACACGTGCGCGTGTACGACCCCAATAAGGAGGCCGAAAAGGCTTGGGCCGGCATCGAGCAGGTTCGGGAACGTTTTGGCGTCGAGCCCGCGCATGTGGTCGATGCCTTGGCCCTGATGGGTGACGCTTCCGACAATGTGCCTGGAGTGACCATGATTGGCCCCGTCGCGGCAAAGAAACTTCTGGCCCAGTACCAAACGCTCGAAGGCGTTTACGAGCACCTCGCGGAAATAAAGGGGAAACAGCGGGAGAACCTCGAAAGAGAGCGCGAGCAGGCCTTCTTAAGCCGGCAACTGGCGACCATTGACACGAGTGTGTCCCTCAACGCCAGCCTGGAAGACCTGCGGCGGCGCCCCGCGGATGTGGCTCGGCTCGTCGAGGTGTTTTCGGAGTTCGAGCTTCACTCGCTCGTCGAAGAGTTCGTGCCCGAGCCCACCGAACAGGCCGCCAAAGAGGACTATGTAGTCGTTTCTGACGAAGCCGCGCTTCGGGCTGTCGCCGCTGAAATGCGGCGGGCCGGCACGTTTGCCGTTGACACCGAAACCACCTCCGTAGACCCCATGCGGGCCGAGTTGGTCGGCATTTCGTTGTGTTGCGCTCCCGGCAGAGCGTATTACGTGCCTGTAGGGCACCGCGCCCCCGGCGCGCCCGGCGAGCTGGAGGGACTGGATGCCCCGGGGCCCCTGAACCAGATGGACTGTGCCGCGGCGCTCGAGATCCTCCGGCCCATCCTCGAGGACGGTTCTGTCAAGAAAATAGGCCACAACATCAAATACGACCTCGAAGTCCTGTCGCGAGCGGGAATTGCGCTGGGCGGCATTGTCCTTGATACTATGGTCGCATCGTATTTGACAGACCCGTCCCGGCTGAGGCATAATCTAAGTGAAGTAAGTCTCTACTACCTCAAGCGCAAGATGATCCCCATTGCCGATTTAATCGGCAAAGGGTCCAGGCAAATTACCTTCGATAGAGTCCCCATCGACAAGGCATGCCAGTATGCATGCGAAGATGCGGATATGACGTGGCGGCTCGGGGACCGGTTTGGCGCGTTGTTGCGCGACCAGGGACTCGAGGCGCTTTTCACGGAGGTAGAGCTTCCTCTCATAGCGGTGCTTGCCCGCATGGAGCAGGCAGGCATTGCCATTGATGAAGGCCTCTTCCGCTCGTTAGGGGAAGAGGTGCGGGAGCGGTTAGAAGCACTCGAGCAGGAGATTTTTGCTCTGGCGGGGGAGTCGTTCTTGCTGAACTCGCCCAAGCAGCTCCAGCAGATCCTGTTCGACAAGCTCGGCCTGCCGACGATGCGGCGCACAAAGACGGGCTATTCGACGGATGTCGAGGTACTTGAGCAGCTGGCGAGGAAACATGAGCTTCCCCGAAAGATGCTTGAGTACCGGGTGCTCGAGAAGCTTCGGGGCACGTATATTGAAACGCTTCCCAAACTTGTGAACCCGGACACGGGGAGGATTCATACGTCGTTCAATCAGACCGTGGCGGCCACGGGACGGTTATCGAGCAGCGACCCGAATCTTCAGAATATCCCGGTACGGACGGAGATGGGCAGGCGGATTCGACAGGGCTTCATCGCGGGCTCTCGGGAGATGAAGCTGATTTCCGCCGACTACTCGCAAGTTGAATTACGCATTCTCGCGCACCTTTCCGGGGATCCCGCGCTGCATGAAGCGTTCGCTCGAGGCGCCGATATTCACAGTGACACGGCGGCGCGCATTTTCGGCGTAATGCCCGAGTTGGTAACTCCGGAGATGCGGCGGCAAGCCAAAGCGGTGAATTTCGGAGTGGTTTATGGGATCAGCGCGTTCGGCCTGTCGAAAAACCTGGGAATTTCCCGCGCCGAAGCCGCCCGGTTCATCGAGAGCTATTTCAGGCAGTACCCGGGGGTGGGCGCGTGGATTGACCGGACCCTGGAAGAAGCCCGTGAAAAGGGGTATGTGACGACACTGCTGCAGCGCCGGCGGCCGGTCCCGGATTTGAACAGCAAGAACAACACAACGCGCCGCGCGGCGGAGCGCGTGGCCATTAATACGCCGGTTCAAGGCAGCGCGGCCGACATCATCAAGCTGGCGATGGTCCAGCTGGATGCGGCCCTCCGGGGCAGCCGATCGCGGATGTTATTGCAGGTTCATGACGAGTTGGTGGTTGAATCGCCGGCCGCGGAGGCCGAAGAAACGGCGGCGACCGTCAAGCGCATCATGGAAGAGGCCTTGCCGTTGGCGGCGCCTCTGAAGGTGGACATAGGCATAGGAGACAACTGGGCGCAGATCCATTAGATCGCGTCCGATGAACCGTAATCAGGAGGCAGCAAGCGCGACCTCGAAATGCCCTGCGAATGCTGCGGCGGGGCGAGGTAGCGAAAGGAAGACGCATGGCTGAAGAAATCAATACCGAAAAAGACCGCCCCAAAACGAAGAATCGCCCGGCCCGAAAGAGCGGCCCCCGGTCTGGAAGCCGGCCGAGGAATAATGCGCGCAAGGGAAATGCCGAATCCCATCAGGCGGTGGAGGCCCGAAATGCCGCGACGATGCAGGATGACGTCGAAAACGACATCGTGCAAGACAAGATCGAGCATTCCGATCGCGAGATTTCGATCCGTGAACTCAAACAGATGACCATGACGGAACTCACGGAGACAGCGCGGCAACTCAATGTGGAGGGATACAGCGGGCTCAAGAAACAGGACCTGATATTCAAGATCCTGCAGCAGGGCATCGAGGCGGCGGGCTCGATCTATGGCGAAGGCACGCTGGAGATCCTGCCTGACGGCTTCGGTTTCCTGCGGTCGAGCGACTATTCGTATCTCCCCGGTCCGGATGACATCTATGTGTCGCCTTCCCAGATACGCAAGTTCAACCTGCGGACGGGCGATACCATCCAGGGGCACGTGCGGCCTCCCAAGGAAGGCGAACGGTACTTCGCCTTGCTGAAGGTGGAAGCGGTCAATTACGAGAGCCCGGACGTGGCGCGCGACCGGATCCTGTTCGATAACCTGACGCCGCTGCATCCGGATGAACGTTTCCGTCTGGAGACCAAGCAGCAGGAAGTCAGCACCCGCATCATGGACTTGATCTCCCCGATTGGCAAAGGGCAGCGTGGTTTGATCGTGGCGGCCCCGTTCACCGGAAAGACGGTGTTGCTTCAGAAGATTGCCAATGCTGTCGCTGAGAACCATCCGGAGGTGTACGTTATCGTGTTGCTGGTCGACGAACGCCCCGAAGAAGTGACCGACATGCAACGGTCGGTGAAGGGCGAGGTCGTGGCCTCCACCTTCGACGAACCCCACGAGCGGCACGTGCAAGTCGCTGAGATGGTGCTCAACAAGGCGCGACGCCTCGTCGAGCACAAGCGCGACGTGATCATCCTGCTCGATTCGATCACGCGTTTGGCGCGCGCGTACAACACCATAGTGCCGGCGAGCGGCAAGGTGTTGTCGGGCGGCGTGGACGCTAACGCCCTGCAGCGGCCGAAACGCTTTTTCGGCGCGGCCCGCAATGTCGAAGAAGGAGGAAGCCTTACCATCCTCGCGACGGCTTTGATCGAGACCGGCAGCCGCATGGACGACGTGATTTTCGAGGAGTTCAAGGGTACCGGGAATATGGAGATCCACCTCGATCGCCGTCTCATGGAAAAGCGCATCTTCCCTGCGATCGACGTGCAGAAATCCCGTACGCGCAAGGAAGAACTCCTCCTCGAGACAGAAGAGCTGCAACGCGTCTGGTTGTTGCTCAAGATCCTAAGTCCGTTGAGCACCATCGAGGCGACAGAGTTGTTGATCGAAAAGCTCAAAAAGACCCCAACAAACGCCGAGTTCCTGGCGATGCTGCAGAAGATGTAGCTTCGGCGGCGGGCGCCGCGGCCTTCGGTCCGGTCTCGGCCATCAGCAATGTGCGGCGAAGGAATGGGCTATGGGGGAGGGTTATACTGCGGCCCGGCCACAAGCAGGAACCGACTCTCCTTAAGTCATGGTTGAAGCGGGGCCGGGGGGGTCGGGCGGGTTTCACAAGGGGGGCATTCCCCAGCCGGGCATGAGGTCTCATTCGGCCGCCACGCTGCCAACTTAGAAACGCCGGGGGGGCGGTCCGATACTGTAATCTGCAGTCACCCCTCTCCGGAGTCTGCCTCACGGCCCGCAGACAGAACTTGAGCGCCTCAGCTCGGAATCCACCGAATCGCCAACGTCTGACACATATAAAACATTGTAAATGAAGAGGTTGTGATTCCCTGGCGGGCTAAAATGTGTTTCAGACTTGCTAAAAACGTGTTCTATCGTGAATAATATTGTCAAGAGATGAGCTTTTCACGGGGCATTATGTCAGCCTGGGGCACGGTCAATGGAAGGCTAGTCTGACGGAAGGCGGGGCCATCGTGTCAGCTCTGGGATGAATAGTAGTGACCACTTCCTCTAACGATGTTCCTGGTGTTTCAGAGGCCGTCAAGGTCCCTCTTCACGAATATCTCGTCGGGGAGAGCGAGGTCATTTGCGAGACCCGCGAGATGCTCGGCCGCCTTGCCGGTTCGAAACTGACGGTGCTCCTGACCGGGGAGACCGGCACGGGTAAAGATATTGCCGCACGCATGCTCCATAATCTCTCGCCGCGCCTCGGGAAGCCATTCATCAAGGTGAACTGTCCGGCGATTCCCGAAAGTATTCTCGAAAGCGAGTTGTTTGGGTATGAGCGAGGCGCTTTCACCGGGGCACGTAACTCGAAGCCGGGCCGGTTCGAGCTGGCGAACAAAGGAACGATATTTCTTGACGAAATTGCGGAAACTCCGTACACTGTACAGACGAAGCTTCTTCAGGTTCTCGACGGCGAACCGTTTATCCGGATAGGCGGAGTAGCGCCAATTCACACGGACGTGCGCATCGTTGCCGCAACGAATGTGGAATTGGAGGAAACGGTACGCCGGGGAAGAATGCGGGAGGACATCTACTACCGTTTGAGTGAAGTCCACGTCCGCATGCCTGCTCTGAGGGAACGGCCGGAAGACATTCCCCCGCTGGCGGAACACTTTAATTATCACTTTTCTCAGAAACAGGACCGGGAATACCGTCCGTTGGACCCGGCTCTGGTCTTGGAGATGCAGGGTCTGCCTTGGCCGGGCAATGTACGCGAATTGGCAGCGCGTGTGCGCAAGTATGTGGCGACCGGCAATCCGGAGATGTTGTTGACGGAGGGCGGGCCGGACATTCCCGCTGGGGTTGCGTCCGCACGGACGGGCCGGGTTTTCACGATTGAATCAGAACCTGAACAGCTCACGGCAGGACAAACACGGGAATCAGAGCCCGATAAGCCGCCGTCAAGAGAGTTTATCTCTTTGAAGCAAGCGGTACAGAAGGCGGTTGAAACGACGGAACGTGCGTTGATTGAGGAAGCGCTTCGCCATACCTTGTGGAACAGGCGCAAGGCGGCAAGGCTTCTGAAGATTAGCTATAGTTCGCTGTTGCGGCGAATTGACGCGTACAGTATTGGTAAGAGCGCCACGGAAAACGAATAATATCCCGAATCCTGGTAACGAGGAAAGAGGTACTGCCATGTTGGCCACGAGCAGCTGGAAAAAGAGAATGAGGCTCTGGATGATCCTCCCGGCGTTATTACTATGTGTTGGCCTTGTTTCAGAGGGATGCGCCAGCGGGTCGCAGACGGTTATCCAACCGCGGGACCCGGACAACGAGGGGAGCAAGATCATCGGCGAGACCATGGACATCAAGACCGGCGAGCTGATGGGTAAACCCGAAGAGCAAAAGGACCTGATGCCCGTAGTGGGCGCGAGTGGCAAGCCCGTGCTTACGCCTGAGGATATCGGTAGTGTGCTGTACCGTATCGAGGCCGGTGACCAGCTTGAGTTTCGTTCCTACGACGACCCGACTCTGAACCAAGCGGTTATTGTTCGCTACGACGGCCACATCTCGTTGCCGATGGTGCCGGACCTGAGGGTGCAGAATCTGACTCGGGAAGAGGCGACGGAAGCCGTTCGCCAAGCGTATGCGGAAGTATTCCGGGAGCCGCTGGTGTCCCTGGCGGTAATCGCAACCACGAGCAAAACATACCACGTCATGGGCGACGTGCAGAATCCACAAGAGTTTCCGTATTTGAAGCCCATTTCCGTGCTTGATGCGATAAACCAGGCGGGCGGCCCACGGGTCAACCAGCGGGGAGGAGACTCGTTTGTGGGTTCGCGTGGCGCACTCACGCAGGCCCTGATCATCCGCCGCCAAGGCAGCGAGCGGGATGTGATCGAGTGTGACTTGAGCAAGTACCGCGAGCCGGCGGTCAGCCCGGCCGATACCCTGGTGCTTCCTAACGATATCGTGTATGTGCCGGAGGGAGTCAACCTGGTGTATGTGCTGGGGGAAGCGCGCCGCCCGGATGTTTATCAACTCATGGAGGGCACAACCCTGTTGCAGTTGTTGACTCGGGCCAGCGGTTTCATTGAGACGACAGGACGCATGAGACAAGTGGTTCTAATTCGCGAAGTGAAAGAAGAAATGAACCGGGTATACCTGGTCAACATCCGCGAGATTCTGCGGACCGGCCAGGATATCGAGATGAAGCCGGGGGATATTGTGTATATACCTCTGAAACCATTGATTCGGTTGCAGCAATTCGTAGCACGGTTTACAGGCTCGATATCACCTCTGATGTCTCTCTACCGCCAGGCATACGATACCTACTACACGGACCGCCGGTATGACACCATGTTTGATACAGGAGATGCGACCACCGCGGAAATGTTGACGATTCTCGACAGCATCCGGAGTTTTGGTTCTCTGACAACATCGATACCCACGCCGTAGGAGCCGTGTATGAGTACGGAGTTTTCGACAGAACTTGGCCTACCTCTTCCGTCGGCGCCTGCCGGGATGCATGGCGAGCGCGCGCTAAACCTGATGCGTCTGATTCGCTTGCGCACCCCGTTGATTCTCGGCGTTTTTCTGGTGTTGGCGGTGCCCTCGCTTACCGCGGCTTTTTTCCTGGTTCCTGAAGAATACACAGCGAACAAGACAATCCGGTTTGCCGCAAATCCGGTCACATTACTGGGCGAAGAGAGCCGTCAGGGCGCAACGATGAACTATGACCGCTGGGTTCGCACACAGGCATTCGAGATAACGCAGCCCACGGTTATGCAACGGGTGCTGGACGTTCCGGACATCCGCGGAATCCGGGAGATTCAACAAGCTGAAAACCCCTTGACGTATCTTCAAGACCTGGTGCAAGCGCGCGTTCTCAGCGGCAGCGAGAACGTTGAGGTGCAGTGTACCGCGCCGAACAAAGAGCTTGCGGAGAAGGTACTGCAAGCCACTGTCACCAACTATATGGCGCTCGCGGTGACGGCGGCGGTCAGCGACACAAGCACGCGGCGAGCCACGCTGACCGACGAGCGCGAGGAGCTTCAAAAGGAGCTGGATATTCTGCGCGGGCGCATCAAGAACATGAAAGAACAGCTGGGTGTCGCGCCCGGCACCCTATCCGCGTTAGGCCCGACGGAAACCGGGGCTGACCGCGAAAACCTGTCGGCGGCCGAGAAGAGCAAGATCGAGGCAATAAACCGCATCGAAAGCTTGAAAGGGGTGTTGGCAAACATCGCGGCCTATAGAAAGCAATTGCAGGAGGCGCCGCAACAACCTATTTTCGACCTCGATATCGAGGCGCAGATTCGCAACGATGTCGAGGTGGGAATCATCCAGCAGGAACTGGCCCAGGCAAAGAGCCAGATCGCGGTCCTTGAAGAGAAATATACCGTCGACGCCCCGCCCCTGAAGGCGTTGCGCAATACACGGGATTCTCTCGAGAGCCGGCTGGCGCAAGCGCTGGCGGAGGCCCGCGCCCGGCAGCTGGAATCCGCCGAGGCCCGCACCAACCAGGAATTGAAGGTGGCCGAAAAAGCTCTCGAAGAAGCGGAGACTCAGATCGAGAAGTTTCAGCGCCGGATAGAAGAACAGACCGATCTGGCCGTGAAAGCCGCAGGGCAGCAGGCTGGTATCGAGGCTCTTCAGTCCGAAGAGAGCGACCTCGTAGACAAAATCAAGCATATTGAGGGCATCATTTACAGTATCGACGTCGAAAGCAAGGCGCCGGGCCGCATCTCGCTCACATCCGGTTTGTTTCCACCGGCGCGGGTGGACTATGGCCGGCGGAAACAGTTGATGGCGCTGGCGTTTCTTGCATCGGCCTGCGTTGCCGTAGCCGTAGGGCTGTGGCGTGAACTGACCGACAAGCAAATCCGAAGCGCCCAAGACGTGGCGCTTTTAACCGGGTTGCCGGTCTTGGCGACGGTGCCTCATGCAAGCCTTGAGCAGTTGGATCCGAAACGGGGCGGGAGCCTTCTGCTCACCGCAGAGGAGCCCGGATCGACGTCTGCGGATCAATTCCGCCGGATCCTCACGCGCATCATTTATCCGCCCGAGGGTTCGGCCGAGTTGAATACGTGCCTCGTGGTAAGCCCGGGGCGCGGAGACGGAAAAACATCGTTAGCGTGTAATCTCGCCACCGCCTTGGCCCAGGCGGGACGTCGGGTTCTTCTGGTAGACATCAATGCCCGCAACCCTAAAGTTGAGGAGGCTTTCGGCATGGAGCCGGGGCCGGGCCTGGGAGATATTCTGTTCGGCAAGAGAGAGCCTAACGAAATCGTGCGCCAAACTGATTACTCGAACCTTTACGTGATCGGACCCGGCGAACAACGCGACATCGTCATCGGGAAATTGGCGTCGCGCGATATGGTAGCCTTTTTCGAACAGGCCGAGCAGGCCTTCGATCACGTCATTATTGACACGCCGCCAGCGTTGCTCATGGCAGACGCGAAACTGTTGGCGCCTGTTGTGGACGGAGTCGTTGTGGTGGTGGGCGTAGGCGCGTCGACAACCGGCATGGTGCAACGGTGTCTGACGGATCTGCGGCAAATAGGGGCAAACGTGATCGGCTTGGTGCTGAACAAGGCGAGGGCGACCCGGGGCGGTTATTTGCGCACGAATCTCCTTCAGTACTACGACTACCTCGAGGAGGGGCGCGAGAAACAAACCCCCATGCCGGAGATCCGGCTCGAATACAACGAACAAGACCCTGACGCGACGATTGTGCTTGTCGATGCGGAGGAAGAGGGCGGGGAACCGCCGAAGGAGTAGGATTGAATCTGTTTTGACGCAAGGGAAGAACAGACGGTTGCCTCATTCGTTGGTGCGATTTCGTTCCGCCTTGGCGCAAGCCTTAGGCATGCCGCTGCGCTTTTTGCGTCCTCTGGGACGAAAGCTAGCCTTATTTGTATTTGAGATGTGGGCGCGGGCGCAGATCCGCGGACACGTGGCGCCAGGCGTGCAGTTCTTCGGTTTTGTGACGGTCGAAGGTTCCGGCATGATTGACATCGGCAAGGGAAGCCGGATTGGAAAGAACGTATTCCTGGAGACACAAGAAAGCGGCAGAATCGAGATTGGCGAGAATTGCGTCATAAACAACGGGGCTACCATTGTCTCGTACGAAAGAATCGGCGTCAAGGACTTCGTCATGATGGGCGAATATGCGACTATCCGAGATGCCAACCACGGCAAGAAGCCTGGAGAACGCATGCGCTTGCAGCCTCACACCGCCGCGGCAGTTATGATTGGTGAGGACGTATGGATTGGCCGGGGCGTATGCATATTGAACGGAGTGACTGTCGGTGATGGCGCGATTATCGGGGCTAACAGCGTTGTGACGCGCGATGTGGAGTCAAACGTCGTTGTCGCTGGCGCGCCCGCGCGGCCCATCGGAGTTCGATGACGTAATGCAAGCCGAAAGGGCGGTTGAGAGACAAGACCGGCTGTGCCCATCGGAGGCGACGGCCTGTCCAATAGGAGAAACCGAGTTGTTCGGGGTGCGCTTCTCGAACGCCTCGTTTGAAGAGGTGTGTCGTTGGGCGGATGAGAAGATCGCGCGCCGATCCCCGGCATACGTTTTTACCCCCAACGTTGACCATGTCTGCCGGCTCCATCGTGACGCCGAATTCCGAGAAGCATATGCCGGCGCGGGGCTTCGCGTGCCCGACGGGGTGCCGCTGATATGGTGCGCAAGGCTTCTGGGCAAACCCCTGCGGGAGAAGCTCAGCGGGTCAGATTTGGTACCGCGCCTCTCGGCTTACGCCGCCGAAAAGGGATATCGCATTTTCTTTCTTGGCGCGGGCGAAGGCATAGCGGAGGAAGCCGCCAGGAAGTTGCGTGAGAAGCATCCATCGTTACAGGTTGCTGGATGCTACAGCCCGCCGATGCATTTTGAATGCGACCCGGAGCAGAACCAGGAGACTGTGGAACGTGTGCGTGCATCCCGGGCCGACATGTGCTTTGTCGCCCTTGCTTCACCAAGACAAGAGTTGTGGCTCTGGCATTACACGACAGCCATGGAAGTACCGGTGGTTTTGGGAATTGGGGCGGGCCTGGACTTTGCAGCGGGGCGAGTGCCCCGGGCGCCGTTGTGGGTGCAACGAATCGGGTGTGAGTGGCTTTGGAGGCTCATGCACGAGCCGCGACGTTTGTGGCGTCGCTATCTTGTGGACGACAGCTATTTTCTAATACTCTTGCTTAGAGAAATCGGGCGGCGCTTGGGCAAAGAATCGTTAAGACCGTAAAGAATCGTGACGGGCGCACGTAAACCGGCCTGAGGAGGAAAGGATCTTGTCACGAAAGTTCTGGGTCATCTCGGCCATTGTGCTAGGGGTATTCTTCATTCTTGCCCTGGCCAGCGGCGGAGGTTTCCTCCTCTACCGTCAAAACCAGACGAGGCAATGGCTTGCCGAAGGGGAGGAAGCCTTCGAGAAAGGCGACTGGGATAGCGCCATCCGGCGGTACAGCTTCTACTTGAACCGCGAGCGGGACGATATCGATACCCTCAAGAAATATGCGGAAGCCAGCCTCAAACGGGCAGGCGACCGAAGGCTCAACCTGACCCAGGCCGCAACGGCGTATCGTCAGATTCTCCATTACGAGCCTTCCAATCGCGAGGCCGAGCAGGCTCTGTTCGACATCCAGAAGAAGCTGGGAGCGTGGCATGAGGTTCACTACCTTGCCGGACGAATGCTCGAAAAGGAGCCGGAGAATATCGACCTGAAACACGAGCAGGCCTACGCATTGGACAGGATCGGGAATCGAAACGACGCTACTGCCGCCTACCGAGAACTTATAGACCAAGGGATTGCCAAGCCGGACGTGTACGCGAATCTGGCCCGGCTCCTCAGGGCGACCAACCTCACGGAACAGGCACAGGATGTTCTCAAACAAGCCGTCGAGAGGCACCCCAAGGATCCAAGAACCTATGTGGCGCGCGGGGAGTACTTCCTGGAAGAACAGAATATCGCCGCGGCTCGTGAGGAATTGGACAAGGCCAAGGCGCTGGCGGCCGACGATCAGGATGTCCTGATGCTGCAATCGCGGGTCGCGATGTCAGAGAAGGACTACGACACGGCTATAGAAGCGGCCCGCGCGGTGCTGGAACGGGATCCCTCCCAGGCACGAATGTACGCTGTTCTGTCCCAAGCCCTTGCGGAGAAGGGCGAGAACGCAGCTTCTCTGGACGTTCTGCGCAACGTAGATCCAACCGTGCGTGTGGACAACCCGGAGCTGTTTGTACGCTTTGCGGAGCAGCT
>DAOLNV010000002.1:82800-102286 GCA_035416745.1 Candidatus Hydrogenedentota bacterium
GCAAAGGGCATTCGCCTCGATCCCGAACAGCTCATGCAGGTCGCGCAGAGTGTCTTGAGCAGCGAGAACGCGCGCCCCGAGACCCTCGTCTCCACCGCTCTTGCGTTGTTAAACTCCGCCGTACCTGCGGGAACGGTGGTTTCGCAATTGGATACCATCGAGAACTTGTTTGATCGCGCTATTGAAAAGGCACCCGCTGAACCGCGCGCCTACGAGGGCCTTGCAGATGCTTACGTCGCCGCGAACAACCTGGAGAAGGCGCGCCAGACGTTAAGCCGCGCGGAACAGGCCGGCATTCCCTTCACGGCGTTGGCCAGGGCCCATGCAAACGTCGCCCTCGCGGAAGGCCGCCCCGACGAGGCCTGGGAATGTTTCCAGAAAGGAATTTCCGGAGACGGCGCTTCCGTTTCAAATGTACGGCAATGGTCGCGCCTGTTTTCTTTGCGCGACCAGCCGAGCCTTGCGCGCCGGGCGCTGGCCTCGGGCGCGGAAGCTCTTCCCGGAGAGGCTGAAAGGGCCGAACTGGCCGTTGAAAGTATCGTGCTGGAATTGCGCTTGGGAAAAGATGCAGAAGCGCTCCGTCTCCTTGCCGGGGTGGAGTCACAGGTGGCTGGTCACAAGGACGCAGAGTCGGCCCTGAGTCGCGTGAAGGAGCAACTGGTGTGGCGCCTTATGGGGCAGGGGAGCCCGAGCGAGCTCGAGGAGGCGCGAAAAATACTTGTGCAAAGCGGCGGCGACGAACAAGAAGACCCTATGCTGCTCACCTTGCAGGGCATGATGCACTTGCGCGCCGCCCCGCCAGCGTTTGACAAAGCTGAGGCCGCCTTCAAGAAGGCACTGGAAAGGGACCCCGAAAGCGTGGTCGCGCTCATGGGAATGGCAAGTTTGGCTTCTCTGCGTGGAGCGTTGTCGCAAGCGCTGGAGTTCTCGTCCAAAGCCGCGAACGCTGCGCCTCAGTCGGGCAGCATCGATCTCTGGCGCGCCGAAATACTGTTTCGAATGCAGCGTTATCTCGAGGCCCGAAACCTGCTCGAAAGCGTCCTTTCCGAAACTCCCGAAAATGCGCCCGCACTGGAATTATTGGTTAACACCTACCTCGCGACCAACCAGCTTCGCGAAGCCGAACGCACTCTCGAGCGCCTGCGAGCGCGCGTCGAAAGCGGCAGCGGGAACGCAGGAATCCTTGATGTCCTGCAGGGCCGCATCTTGCTTGAAAAGGGGAACGCATCCGAGGCGGAAGGCATCTTGCGTAAACAGTATGCTGACAATCCGGATGATTTCCCCATTGTTCGCAGTCTCGCTTTCGCGTTGACCCAAGAAAACCGCAACGCGGAAGCGGAGGAAATTCTCAAGAAATATGCAGAGAACCACAGCAAAGACGCTGACGTGTTTGTAGCTTTGGCGCGTCTTTACCTGGCCACAAACGACCCATCGAAGATGGATGCGGCATCCACTGCGCTGACGCGTGCCTTGGCCGTTAATCGGGACTACCTTCCTGCATTGCGTGTATTGGTCGATATGCAGCTGCAGAGGGGGACGCCTTCCAGCATTTTGGCTGCATGCGACCGGTACTTGAGGCACGATCCTCTTAACGCCGGGGTTCTGTTTGCGAAGGCTTCCGTGCTGAGCCGGGAACCGGGGCGTGACCAGGAAGCATTCGAGGCTATAGAACAGGCGATTGCGCAGGAACGCCAGCCGGAGTACCTCGCGCTCCGGGGTATGTTGAGCGTTCGAAAGCAGAGTTACGCGGGTGCGCTAAAAGACCTTAGAGAAGCCTCGCTGGGCAATACCGAGACCTCGGCGGAGTTTGATGCGGCATTCGCGGAGGCCTATTGGGGCGTCGGGGAAAAGGACCTTTCGAAAACGTACTACGAAAGTGCTGTCGCCAAGGCAAAAACGGGCAATATGGGTGTGCCGCCCTGGCTAAAACGCCTTCAGGAGAAGATGGGACAGGAGAATTAGTCTATGATGGAGGAATCGGAGGCGCAGCCCGTTGGGGAACGCGCGAAAGAGGACAAAGCGGGGATATCGCTTCGCGCACTGTTTGAATACAAAGACCTGCTCGTCATCGCGCTATTCGTGGTGATATACCGCAACGTGGCACACGAATTGCGCACAGGATGGACGCTGATTGACTCATACTATTCGCATGGATTCCTCATCCCATTCATCAGCTTGTACTTTGTCTGGCGAGAACGAAAGGCACTGGCTACCCTCGCCCGAATTCCCTCGGCATGGGGTTATCTGTGGTTGTTTGGGGCAACGTTCATGCTGTTTACGGGCGATTTCCTGGGTTTCGGCGTCATTACTCACCTTTCGTTGATCCCCATGATCACGGGGGCATTATTGCTCACGCACGGCGCTGGTCGCACAAGACGCATCTGGTTTCCGATTGCCTTTCTCTTCTTCATGATCCCTATTCCAGCTTCCATTACCCAGAGTTTCGCGCTCAAATTGAAGCTCCTGGCGACAGAGGCCGCGGTGCAACTGGCGAATCTTTTCACCTTGCCAATCGTGCGCGAGGGATCTTACGTTCACTTCGGCGGCGATTCCCTGCTGGTGGGAGAGGTATGCGGAGGGCTGCGTTCTCTGATCGCCCTTTTGGCGCTCGGCGCGCTGATGGCATATATCAGCAAGACGCACTGGGCAGCCCGGCTGTTGCTTTTCTTTCCGGTCGCGCCGATGGTGGCAGTACTTACGAACGTGCTTCGAATCTTCTCTCTCTGTGTTGTAGGATATTTTTATGGAAGCACCGTGGCCGCGGGAACCTTCCACGATGTTTCCGGCATTCTGATTTTCGTGGTGGCGTTCATCTGCTTCTTTTCATTGGAGGGACTCCTGCGCAAGATCGTGCCGGCGAAAGAGGCGAAGGAGGCGACGCCATGAAACACTACATCGGGCTGGTGCTCATCTTGTGTCTGATAGCGGTGGGTCATCTCAGCATTTTGAAGGCTCATGCCAACGCCAGTGCGGCCTTGCCACAGGTTCAGAAGCTGGATATCCCTGATCAGATCGGCGAGTACACCATGCGGGGGGCGGACGCCGAGATCGAGGACCATGTCAAGAGAGTCCTGGGCACCAGCATGATCCTGATCCGGGACTACGTGGCTCCTCCTCAGAGGTATGTGCAGCTAACCATCGTACACAGTACTTCGCGCCGGAGTCTGCACTTTCCAGAGGTGTGCCTCGTGGGTGGCGGATGGGAGATCCAAACACAGACCACGCAACCCGTAGGATTCTTCTTCAACGCCAAGAAACTGGTGCTCGTGAACGGCGAAAGGCGTCAGCTTGTTCTCTATTGGTTCAAGACCGGGGACGAGCTTACGGGGAATTTCTTCGTCAACGCATTCCACTGGGCCAAGACCCAGTTGGCATTTGGTTCGCCCACGTCGACGATGATAAAGGTGTCCACGGTATTGCGTCCGGGGCAGAACGAAGAACGTGCCTTCGAGACACTTGAAGATTTTGCTCTGAAATTCACGCCCATATTACAGGAACGTGTTCCATGAAGCGGCCCGGCCGGGTCCGTTGCACGACCGCTAAACGGCGTGCGCGGGGAGCCGGACGAAGAAGGGGAAATCTATGAGTTCCGAAACCACTCGCCGACATGTACGGATTCTGCGCGGAGCGTGCATTGCGTTTGTCGTGCTCGCGCTGGGCATTGGGTGCAGCGGCAGACGAAGCCAACAGCAAACGGAGATTGGGAACACCTTTCTGGGCATCGGCAAGATAGCCGAAGCCTATCAGGCGTTCGAGAAAGCCATCGGGCTTGACCCGCAGAATACGCAGGCCGAACTGGGTCTGGCCCGGTGCCTCGTTGCTCAAGACAAGCTCGATGACGCACTCAAGCATTATGAAGTGGTGATTTCGCGCGAGCCCGCTATGGAAGCGGCCTATGTGGAGGCCGTCCAAATCCTGTTACGGCGCGAGCGAAACGCCGAAGCCACGGAACTGGCGGCCGCCTATGAGAAGGTGGACCTCGAGAAAGGCGGGGTCTTGCGCGCGTTCTGCCTGCGGACAACGGGCCAGCCGGCCGAGGCCGTCGCGTTATTGGAGGGTCTGGTCAAGACCTGTCCCAAATCCGTTGATGTCCGTATAGCCCTCGCCACCGCTCTCATGGCAGCCAACGCCGACGCGAAGGCGGTCGAGGTTCTCGAGGACATTCTTGAGACGTTAGCCCCGGACTCGTTGAGCGCCCGGATAAAACTGGTGGAGGTGTACCAGAAGCAGGGCAAAATAGACGAGATCGTCGCACAATTCCGAGAGATGGTGAACCAGAAACCCGGTGACATGAATCTTCGTCTGGCGCTGGCGCGCAGCCTCGTTGACAAGGCGGAATATGCCGAGGCCGAGGAAATCGCCCGTTCGGTTCTGGCTGAGGTGCCTGAATCGGGTTGGGCCAATTACGTGGTGGGCGCGTGTCTGCTCGCCCGTGACCAGCGCAGGGAAGCCATCCCCTATCTTCAGGCAGCTGTGCAAGCCTTGCCGCAGTTTGACAGTGTGCGCGAACGCCTTGCCCTGGCGCGGAGCGAGGGAGCAGCTCCGGCGCCTGCCCAAGAAACAGCCGCTCCCGCGACAACCGAAGCGCAACGCGCGCCGGAAGAGGCGCCGGACAGCCTCTCCTGGAAGATGTTGTGGAAACAGGCACAGCTGGAGAGACTCCTCGAGCAGAGCGACGCGCTTCTAGCCTCAGGAGAACCGAATGTGCGCGAGACCCTGGTATTGGCCGCCCTGTTCTCCGGTGACCGGACACATGCTCAGCAACTCGCGGCTGGATTGCCGGCCGATTCGCCCCTGCGCGCGTTCCTCGATGCGCTCGAGAAAAGGGACCCGAACGGCGCGATCAAAGTCTTCGATTCCTGGACAGAGACGGACCCGGAGCGCGCCATACTTCGCGACAACGCCTACGGGTTTGCGTTAACGCTCATCGGGGCCCGGGCCAAGGCCCTGCAGGAGCTTTCGGAGCGCTACGCCAAATCGCCCCAGAACGTAGTAGCCCTCTACAATCTCGCCACCATGTACCGCGCGGCGCGGCTGCCTGAGTATGCCGCCCAAGTGCTCGATAGACTGCTGGCGCTTTACCCCGGCAACCTGGAAGCGCGGCGCACGTTACTCCGTTTGCTCATTGAATACGGAGATCGAGACCGTGCCCGTGGCGTCGCGGAGCTGACCTATCAACTGTTTCCCGACGATCCCGATTCGGTGGTCGACGTCGCACGGGTCTATTTTCTCGCCGGTGAACTGGATTTGGCTCAAGATGTCTTGAAAAGCGCCCTGAACGCCATTCCGGAAAACGCCTCGCTGCGGATAGCCGAAGCTCGAGTCCAACTGATCAAGGGAGACATCGATGGGGCATTGCAGACACTCGAGGGACAACCCTTTGAAGGAGAAAGTCTGGCCGCGAGCGAAGCGATGCGGGCCTTCGCTCTCGCGTCGAAGGGCGGCTGGGCTGACGTCGCGCGTGCGGCGGAAGCAGTTTCTCCGGGGACTCGTCCGCTGGGTCTCAACCTCTTGTTCGTGTCCGCGCGGTTGTACGAAGGCAACCATGACGCGGCAGTGGCGGCGCTCGAACAAGCCGGCGACATTCCCTGGCAGCGAATTCCCGGCGGCAGCGCCGTCGCGGCTGCTCTGGGCAAGATGGAGCCGTCCGCGGGCACGAAGGAAATCGTGGACCAGCTGAAGGCGAAACCCGAGGCGCTGGCCTCTTACGCGTACGGGTGTGCCTGCGTGGCGGAATCCTTTTTCGATGACGCGGTGGCCGCGTACGAGAAGGCCGCTTCCGCGATACCGGGTTCGCCTGAATTGACGGTTATCACGCTCGATGCGTTAAGGGGCGCACTCCGGAGCGAAGACCCGGCGCAGAAAGCCGAAGCGGTTGCACAGCAGGCGCCGGGAGACCCCCGCACGTGGCTGGCCTTGGCGGAATTCTACCGCAGCAAGGACAACGCCGAGAGAGAAGCAGCAGCTATCCAGAAAGCTCTTGCGCTGGGCGAAGACAACCCCTCCGCCTGGTTGCTTCAGGCGCGCTATCTCGAACACGCCAACGACCGGGAAGGAGCCATGGCAGCGTACGAACGGGTCGTGGCGTTAAGCCCTGGGGATCCCATCGTCAACAACAACCTCGCCTACCTGCTCCTCGAAACCGGAGAAGATGCGCAGCGGGCAATGGAACTTGCCCAGGAAGCACTCAAGGGCTCCGAGAAGAATCCGGTTATCCAGCCCCACGTATTGCACACGCTCGGGCTGGCCGAACTGCGGCTGAAGAAGATGGAAGATGCGGAAAAGCATCTGGGTCTGGCGTTGCAGATGCGGCCCGGCGATCCCACCCTGCTGCTGGACTTTGGAACGCTTTTGATCGAGAAGGGCAATACGGAGGCAGGCCAGGGGCAGATCCGGCTTGCTCTTGAATACGCAAACCGCCTGGGACTCGACTTCCCGAGGAGGGCTGAGGCGGAAAAACTCGTGGGCGCGGAGACACGGTAACCCGCGCCGTTGTGCGACAGGGTCAGGCATGCAATGGAGCCGGTCCGATTCCCGGGCGGCCGGGAAAGCCGTCTGAACCCAGCGTTTCAGCGAATGTCGTACAGTTCCGCCCAGACCCACGGCAGAACCCCTCCGTCTTCCCGCTCCAGAGAGAAACGCACTTCCCAGAGACCGGGGTTTTCAAGCACAACAGGACCCGTATACAGCCGAGCCGCCTCACCCGGGAATGTGCCATCCAGCGAATACCGCACACGAACGCCCTGCGGGGCCGCGATAGACACTTTCGTCCCGGGCGGATAAGCCCCGCCTTTGGGTCCGATGGATACCGCGGCCAATTCAGGGATTGCGGCCGTTCGCACCTCGAAGTCGTCGATAAAAGCCTCGAACGGGCCCGCGCCGCTGCGGCCGTCGTAGGCCGCCGTAATCCGGCGAATGGCCTTTCCTGCGTGGCCGCCCAGGGGAACCACGATCTGCCGCCATTCGCCCACCACGCCCTTGGCCGTTGCTGGATGCGCCGCGACGCCGTCCGCGGTTTTCGTTCCCGAGTCGCGCAGGGTCGAACCGTCGGCAAAAAGAATATCGAGGGACACGTATCGGCCCCGCTCGTTCTCGGGCAGGAACCAGTAGCTGAGCTGGGAGTCCGAATAGACCCGTAACGGCTCCTCGAACAAGGTGAAGTAGATGTAGCTGTGTTCCGCGTCCCGGGCCTGTCCCGTCACCCGCAGGGCCTTGTTGCCGCTGTGCGCCTTTGTCTCCGCGGGTGTGCACGCCGCGTTCTCGACCCCTTGTTGGCCTCCGCCTTCGGGCGCAAGCGTTGTGACCCGGCTTTGCGGCTCGCTGTTTTCCCAGCCGGTGGATAAGTTTCCAGGCTCGAACGAGTCCGGCCTCTGGGGCACGCTGTTGGCGCGCGCGAACACGCCGCTTTCAGCGGTGCTCTCGATCCGGAATTCCCCCGTCAACGCGATGTTTCCGAGCAGTTCCGGCGCCTTCTTGCAGCCCTCTCCGATGGCCACGTGGGGCTGTAAGTCGCGTTGAAACACCGCGTTTTCAAGCCGAAACGCGCCGCCGCGGCACGTCATCCCCCCGCTGATGGTGTTGAGCTGCTGGAGCTCGATGTCCCCCGAACCTTCAAAGACGCCGCTGCAGTTGCCCGCCCACATTTGCGAGGAGAAAAACCGGGCACGCCCGCTGAAGGAATCCTCGGCAACGATAGCGCCCACCTCGTACTTTCCCAGCGGCACCAGTTGGGCGAGAACGAACTCCAAGCCGGTGTTGCCGCACCTGTTGAGCACGGCGCACCGGCTTCCTGTATCCGTTCCATGCATGAGGATGCGCGCATTGCTGCCGCCGTCGTCGTCGCGGAACGCGATACCGTCGTATGCGGCGTAGAGAAACGTGCGGTAGATGTGCTCCTTCGCGCAACGGCCAAATACGATTCCTTCGAGATTCCCGCGCTGCTGGTCGATGATGGCGTCGAACGTTTCCCGGCGATGTTGCGGCCGTGGGAGGCCTTCCGGCAGCCGCAACCCGTAGTGCGGGTTCATCTGCACGTCAGCGACCCAGCCGTCGCTTTCGCATTTGCTCACGAACAGACCGCGTTTGAGGTATGCGCCGGCCAGGTAACTGATGTAATGGCCGTCGCTGGGATGCGTCCAGAAATCCACCCCCTGCCAGGCATTCGCGATGGTCACGTTGACGAGCCAGCAGCCTGGACCCATCGAACGCACAGTCCAGGGATAGGGCTTGATGTCGAGCAGGTCTTGTTCGGGGTACCAGACGGTGATTCCCCTCATGCCGGCTCTCTCGGCAAGTTGAATGAAGGGTGTCCCGCCTTCCTCGCCACGGCCGCCCACCGGCATCAGCACCGAGCCGCCGGATTGCGTGTGGTGCGGCACGTCAAAGCAACCCCGCAATTCCACTCCGGATGGAACCGTGAGCGAACCCGAAAACGGGTAGTGCCCGGCGGGGACATACACGGTCGCCCCGCCTTTGGTTTGCGCCGCGTCCAGGGCCTCTTGAAACGCGCCGGTGTTGTCCGCGAGCTCAGGCGACGCCCCGTGTCCGGTTACAAAAAGCACCTCGCGGCTTCCCAGCGCGGGAACCGGCGGCTCTGGCGGACGGGAAACGTCTGGCGCCAGGGACGCCATCGCGCGCTGGGTTACCATCACGTCTGCGTTGACGGCCGCATTTTCAATGGAGGGGTCTCCCTGGAACGTGTTTCCGAGGAGACGCGCCAGACGGACCGGCTCGCCCAGCACCACGTGCTTGCCGCCAGCTTCGAAAGCACAACTCCAGAGTGACACGGCGCCCGCGGCAGCCTCTACCCCCGCGATTCCCCATGCTTCGAACCGGCAGTTCTGAAACGTCACCGTGCCGGCGCCTTCCAACAAGGCGCCATTCCCCTGGGAGCTGCGGAAGGCGCACGTGTTGAATTGCGACACGGTCGTGAACGCCTTGGTGGCGTAAAGGGCGTGTCGCGACCCTTCGAAACGGCATCCGGCGGCGGCGAGACCAATGCCGTTCAATTCCTCGAGAAGCAATGCCGTAGCGCAGTTCTCGATGATGCTGCCAAACAAGACGGCGTTGGTCGTGCCCTGTGCGCCCTGCCGGATTACAAGGCCGCGTTGATAGCCCTCAATGTGAAGCCCGTAGAGATACTCCCAATCGCTGCGCCCCATGTCGATGCCCGTGCCCTCGCGGGCAACCCGGGTACGAACTGCCTGTTCCGTTGGCTCGGCGCTGGGGGAGTTGGGCAGACCCGAATGAATCCACCACCGGGGACTGATGTCGATATCGATAACCCGGCCGATATCCGTGCACGAATCAATGAAGACGCCCGTCTTTAGCGCGGTCATGTAAACGTTGTTCAGGGTGTGGAGTTCGTTTGCCTCCGGGCCCGTCTTGAACCCGAGATAGGGGTTGACCAGCGTCACGTTCTGCACGGTGTAGTTGTCGGCACCGGCGTCGGGCGTGGTTTCGACGGTCCACGGGTAGGGCACGATGTTCGCGGGCTCCTGGCGGGGATACCATATCGACAACTCGCGCAGACCGGACCCGCACTGCATGGTGATCGCCGAATCGCCTTCCTCGTTGCCATGGTGTTCGACCGGCATCAGGATGGTGCCCGCGACGGCGCCCGCCTCATCCGGAGCCTGCCAATCGCCGCGAAGCGTCACGGCATTCCGCAACAGCAGATGCCCCTTGAGCAGATACCGTCCTTCGGGCAGGAAAAGGGTGCCGCCCCCCGCCTCCGCCACGGCATCGATGGCGTCCTGGATCGCCGCCGTCGTATCTTCTTCGGCGTTTGCGGGCGGCCCGACCACCGCCGAGGCGATGACGACATCGTCTGTCGGGTACTTCGCAGCTATCACGCGGGGTTCGCCCGCGCCCCACGCTATGCTTGCAGGCATGCAAACCGCCACAAGCCAAACTGCCGTCACCCGGAATCGTGCCATGACCGTGAATCTCCCTTCCGCACTTGATCGGAAACCATCAGCACCGCCAACCTTTGTACCATTCAGGCGATGGCCGCTCAAGTCACGCGGATTTGGGATAGGCGGAGAGTCACAGCGGAGACGCCTCGCAGAGTGCTTCTTCCGTCCCTCGGGCCCTCTTAGTCCTTTCCTCCGGCGCGCCAGTGCTGGCGGCCGTGCGGCCGCAAGAGAAGCGCGTTTGGAGATCACCCGTACTGGCCGCCCTCCGCGGTTGATATTGTCATTTCTGCCGCCCACAATACCCCGTAGGTCTTGGCAACGTTTGGGGCAAGGGGCAATCCACATGCACGAACTCGATCTGGCTGAACTGACCTGGGACCTTTACGGCTGGCGGCCGCATACCTGGCGCCTGGGCAAGTCCATGGAAACGGGGACCACGATGCAGGCCGACATTGGCCCCATCCCTGCGCGCGTGCCGGGCTCGGTCCAACAGGCCCTGCTCGACGCCGGCATCCTGCCCGACTGGAACGTGGGCCTCAACTCACTCTCCTGTGAATGGGTTGAGCACCGCCACTGGGACTTCACCACGACGATCCCCGCCGGCGCGATTCACCCCGGCCAGCGGGTATTGCTGGACGCGCAAGGACTGGACTATTCCGGCTGGATTCTGGTTGATTGCAGAGAAATCGTGCCGTTCACAGGCGCGCTGACGCCCCACTTGCTCGAACTGACCGAAGCCCTCTCCGGCGGCAACCAGCACCAGCTCAGCATCGTGTTCGACGTGCCTCCGCCGGAACAAGGCCAGATCGGCTACACCTCGAAATCGCGCTATTTCAAGCCCCGCTATTGCTACAGTTGGGACTGGACGCCCCGCGTTGTGCCCATCGGCGTCTGGGACGCTGTCCGCCTTAAGAGCGCCGCCCAGTGCGCGGTCGATCCGATCTATACCCGCACCTCACTCGCAGACGATAACCGCGCGGGCCGCGTCGAAGTCGCCCTTCAAGCCGATGCCCTTATCGTGCCGCCTGCCGAGATTGGCGAAGTTTCCGTTACGCTCCTCGACGGTGAGAAGATAATCACCCGGCAGTCCGGCATCTTCAACCGCGAGCGGCTCGACATCATCCTCGACGGCATCTCCGTTGAACCGTGGTGGCCCAACGGCGTGGGCCCCGCGAAGACCTATACGCTGCGCCTGGAGGCCACGGTCCAGGGCGAGGCGTGGCGTCTCGAGCGCGTCATCGGGTTCAAACGCGTGCGCTGGCTGCCCTGCGAGGGAGCGCCTGACGGCGCCGAACCCTGGCTGTGCGAAATCAACGGGACCCCGGTATTCCTGCAGGGGGCGAACTGGGTCCCCCCGCGCACCTGCTACCCCGACAGCACCGACGCGGAATACCGGCGTCTCATCGAACTCTACCGCGACATGGGCTGCACCTGCCTGCGCGTATGGGGCGGAGCGATCCTCGAGAAGGAGCTCTTCTACCGCCTGTGCGACGAAGCGGGCATTCTCGTCTGGCAGGAATTCCCGCTGTCGAGTTCCGGTATCGACAACTGGCCGCCTGAAGACCCCGGGGTCATCGACGAGCTCTCGCAGATCTGCATCAGCTACATCCGGCGCCGCGCCCATCATCCGTCGCTGTTGCTGTGGTGCGGCGGCAACGAACTCCTGGGCGGCGGCGGCAAAGGCGCCGACAGCGTCCCCTGCGACTACTCGCACCCGTGCCTTGCCGCGATGAAAGATGTCGTTGAACACTGGGACCCCGCTCGCCGGTTCCTCCCCACCTCCGCCAGCGGGCCTTGGGAATGGGGCTCGCCCGAGCGCTTCGGAACCGGTACGCTACACGACGTCCACGGCCCCTGGGGGTTCGGCCAGGGCGCAAACAACCTCGACGAATGGCGCGATTACTGGGTGCGCGACGATGCCCTCTTCCGTTCGGAAACCGGCATGCCCGGCGCCCATAGCCTCAAGATGTTCCGCAAATACGGCGGCGAGGCAAACGTGTGGCCGCCGGTTACGGACTACTGGCGGCACACGGCCGCGTGGTGGGCCCAATGGAACCGGTACCGCGACAAGCTCGGGGACTTGCCCGAGGACGAAGCTCTCGCCGAATACATCCGGCTCACCCAGAAAGAGCAGGCCGAGGCCTATGTCATCGCCGCGGCCGCATGCAAGAACCGGTTTCCCAGATGCGGCGGCTTCCTGGTCTGGATGGGACACGACGCCTTCCCCTGCCCCGCCAACAACGCGTTTATCGACTTTGACCGCAACCCCAAACCCGCGTACTTCGCCCTGAAACGAGTTTTCCGCGGAGAAGAGTGAACGGCTTCGTCTGCCCAGCGTGTGTTCGGCGGCGGCGCCGAATACGCAGTCCGAGACCGCGTGTCAACGGCAGAGCGGGGGCGCAGATGCTTCGAGTGACGGCACAAATGGCGCTTGCTCTGTTTCTTGGTCCATCCGAGAGCCGGCCCAATGCCGTCTCGTTGTGCCCGTGATCGCGTTGTTCGTGGGTGTGGCTGCTCATACGCGCAATCTCGACCTGTTGAGCCCATTCTGGGCGCCACATGGCGCATTGCCGCGGTATAGGGACTGGCGTCTCAAGAATCTCCTCGAAATTTCTTGTAACACCAACCGGATTCGTTTGTACGGTAGCAAGACGTCAGATACTGCCGCGCGCGGATAAGACGGTGGTAACCAAACAGCAACGTACTTTGGAGAGACAAACATGGATTTCGACCTCGGTAACATATTTGGCGGAATTGTGGAGTTCTTCACGAACCTGTTCGCCAAGATCGCCTCGTTTTTCACCGGCCTGTTCTCGGGCGAAGGCGGGGTATTCGGCGGCCTATTCTAAGCAGCCGGCGAAGCACGATATCGGGGGCGCGCCGCCGCGGCGCGCTCCCGTCTTTTGCCTTGCGTGCGGGCATGCGTTGTGGGAAGATCGCGGAAACTGCAATGCGAGGACCGCGCAACGTCATGACCAAACGCACATCACACTCGTTGGAACCGCACTACCGGATGCTCTCGAAGGAGCGCCTCGAGCCGCGCCCGCGGTATCCCGTGCATATTGTCCTCGAAAACATCCGGAGCGCCTTCAACGTCGGTTCGATCTTCCGGACCTCCGACGCGGGAGCGGTCGAGCACATCCATTTGTGCGGATATACATGCCATCCCCCCAATTTGAAATTGGCTAAGACCGCGCTGGGCGCCTTCGACTATGTTCCTTGGACCCACCACGAGGACCCGCTGCATGCGGTCAAGCGGCTGCGAAAAGCGAGCATTCCCATCGTCGCCATCGAGACCGCTGACGATGCCCACCCGCTGGGCGTCTACGAATGGCCCCGGCCCGTGGCCGCCGTCTTCGGCAATGAGGTCAAAGGCATTACGCCGGAACTCTTGAGCCAGTGCGATGAAATCGTGCGCATTCCCATGCTCGGCTACAAGAACACCATTAACGTGGCCACCGCGTTCGGGATCGTGCTTTACGACATCCTGGGCAAATGGGGCGTGCTGCGCACTCCCGGGGCTACCGCTGCGCCCAATAGTCGACCACCAGCACTTTTTCCAGGTGAGGATCCATAAGCTCCACGAATTTCTTGTGCGCGGGGTGCGGCAGGTACGCGGCGCGGTCGTCCTCGCTCTTGAACGACACCAGGAAGCAGTGTGTAAACCCCTGCGACAGGTTCTCGACGCTCATGTCCGTGCCCCACTCGAGCGCGCAAATCTGGGGAACCTGTTCAGGCAACGCGATAAAGGCCTGCTCGATTTCGTTGACGGCCGCGGGCGGCGTGCCGTCCTTCCATTTGAACAATACCACGTGGCGCAGACACGGCCCCGTGCAAGGGGCACAAGGCGCCGGCTGGGCCACGCACGCGGCCGCCTTCGGGCAGGCCTCTGGTGTCGGACGCTCCGAGCCTGTCCGGACCGATACGCACCCGGCCATCGCCAATGCCGCCACGCACAATGCCACGCAGACCTTTCGCATACCTGCTCCTTTCAAGAATCTTCTCCGTCATCCCAGCGACGATTCGTCGCGTACTCGTTCATCGAGTTCACGAAACGCAGCGCTAGCTTCCATCAGCATAGCCTCGGTCTTCGGCGGGACCGATATTCCTCGGACCCTTTCCTCAAACGCGATTATCGCCGCGCCTTCGAGGATGGGGTCTAGAAAGACGCGTTTTACACCGAATCCCGACCACAAAGCAATGGCCGCAAGACTTGCCAACACAGGGAAGGGGCTTGATGTCCCCGCCAGCGCCATAGGAAACGTCAGAACCGCTGCCGTTGCCAAGGCGAACGCATGTCCCACCGCGCCCAGCGTCACATTGAGGCGGAAAACCTCCGGCCACGCGGCGGCATAGAGCAACAGGCCCTCCTTGGCCCGGTAAGACGTATGGCCCGTCCCTTCTGCGAAGGCGCGTCCGGCCAAGACATCGGCCATGGGGTTCTTGCAGCGCGCCAGCAGCCACCGCGCCCATGAGGGGGCGCGACCGTTCCGGAAGGCCGGAAACGCTTCGCCGACATCCTGCATGGTACCGTGAATCGTGGTCATCGCTCCGCGCATGCGTCGCCTTATCCACCCGGGCGGCGCGCCGGCCATGGCAGCCCGCGTTCTCACCCACACGATTTGCTCATGGCCCGTGGGCGTTTCGCGATGGGCCGCCAATTCGGCCAGGAGTAGTACGTGTTCTGTCTCCACCGCCATCAGTTCTGCCAGATCCACAACGCCGTTCTTCACCAGCAGAATCAGCGTGCCCGCGCCAAGCGCGGTCAGCAGAGCAGCGGGGCCGAATCCGAACATCTGCCACAGGACACCCGCAAACGCGATCGCCGCAATGCCTCCAAGGAACACCGCGCCGTACATGAGACCGCGATACTTCCAGAACGCGTGCGAACCCCAGGCGACCTGTAGCCCCGTTCCCAAAAGACTGGTTATGCGTTGGTTGTTCGGCATGGCAGCCACATTATCCACCTCGCGCGGCTCGCATTCCAGACTGCGGATGATGGATGCTCCTTCAGAAAATCCACGGACAAATGCGCACAGATGCCCGTAGCTGGGGAGGCCCCGCCAGGCGGCGAGTCTGGCCGTGGGCGGATCGCGCACCCGCGCGCGAGTGCTGGGGTAAGTGCCGGGTGTCGGGTTGGGGTCAACGGCCGCATCCCGCTGAGGGCGCGGTCTCCCTTTGGATGCCAAGGCCAGATTGACACGTCCTTCGGCCGCGCCCTATAGTCGCGATGGCTCGAATGCGGCCGTTGGCCGCAATCAAGGCGGGATTGTCTCATTCCAACATCGGGAGCCTCAGGGCGCGCGGGAATCGCCAATTTCGCAAGTTGTTCCCGATGTCCCGGTGTGGGGATGCAGAGTAGTCAACACAATAACCAAGACGGAGTTTTGACAATGGCCACGTTTGGAGGTATTGAGGCAGGAGGTACCAAGTTTGTCTGCGCGATGGGGTCGGGTCCCAGGGATCTGCGGGAAGAAGAGCGGTTCCCCACCACAACGCCGGAAGAGACGATCGGCCGCTGCATTGATTACTTCAAGAAGCATCACAAACGGAACCCGATCACGGCGGTGGGCATCAGTTCGTTCGGCCCGGTCGATCCCAATCCCGGCTCGCCAACCTGGGGTTATATTACCTCGACACCGAAACCGGGCTGGGGCCAAACACCATTCGCGGGACGGGTCGCGGAAGCGCTCGGGGTTCCGGTGGGTTTCGATACCGACGTCAACGGCGCCGCCCTCGGCGAGAACCGCTGGGGCGCCGCTCAAGAACTTGACACCTTTATCTACCTTACCATCGGCACGGGAATAGGCGGAGGCGGTCTTATCGGCGGGAATCTCATGCACGGACTCATCCATCCCGAAATGGGCCATGTGCGCCTTCCGCGCGACACACAACAGGATCCCTTCGAAGGCGTATGCCCCTACCACGGCGATTGCCTCGAGGGGCTTGCATCAGGCCCAGCCATCGAAAAGCGGTGGGGAACGCGCGGCGAGGAACTGCCCGATGCCCATCCTGCATGGATCCTGGAAGCGCACTATCTCGCCCTCGCCCTCACGGGATTCATCTGCACGCTTTCCCCGCAGCGCATCATTCTCGGCGGCGGAGTCATGGAACGGCGGTCCATCTTCCCGCGAATCCGCGCCAAGGTGTTGGAGCTTCTGAACGGATACGTGCAGTCCTCGGCGATACTCGAGCATATTGGCGAATACATCGTGCCTCCGGGCCTTGGCAACAAGTCGGGCGTGCTGGGAGCCATCGCACTGGCGCAGGACGCCGCACGCACAAAAGGTTAGTGACCACTGACAAACCCGAGCCATCAACCATGAAGACGTCGGAACTCGACTACCAGCTCCCCGAGGAACTCATTGCGCAGCATCCGTGCGAACAGCGCGATGAGTCCCGTTTGCTGGTGCTCAATCGCGCCGAGCATTCCATGACCGAGGACGTTTTTCGCAGTCTCCCCCGCTACTTGCGCCGCGGAGACTGCCTTGTGCTGAACGATACCCGCGTCATCCGGGCCCGCCTGCACGGGCGCAAACCTACGGGCGGCCAGGTCGAGGTCTTTCTGCTTCACGCGGTAGCGCCGGGCGAGTGGGATGCCCTCGTGCGGCCATCCTCCAAGGTCAAGCCCGGCACCGTGGTACGCATCGCCCCCGGCGTGGAGGCAACCGTCGGCGGACGGCTTCCGGGCGGGCGCCGGCACGTCTCGTTCGCCCAGGACGACGTGCTCGAGCTCCTTGAAAAGGCCGGCGAAGTCCCCCTGCCGCCCTATATCCACCGCGACAAGCCTGACGCATCAGATCTCACGCGATACCAGACCATCTACGCAAACGTCCCGGGCGCGGTGGCGGCTCCCACGGCCGGATTGCACTTCACCGACGAAGTATTTCGCGGACTGGACGACGCCGGCGTCGTCCGCGCGTTTCTCACGCTCCACGTGGGATACGGCACGTTTCGGCCGATTCAAACGGACAGCCTGGAGGCCCACGTTCTCGAACCGGAGGAATTCATCCTCAATGAAGAAACCGCGAGCGGCCTAAATGATGCCCGGGCAACAGGTGGCCGGATCGCAGCCGTGGGCACGACGGTCGCGCGCGTACTCGAAACACAATACAGGCAAGGGGTGTTTCAACCCGGCGCCGGCGAGACCAACCGCTACATCTACCCCCCGTACGCGTTTCAGGCTGTGGACGTGCTGCAGACCAATTTTCACCTGCCCCGGTCGAGCCTCCTTGCCTTGGTCTGCGCCTTCGGCGGCACGGATTTTATCCTCGAGGCGTACCGCTTCGCCGTGAAGAAGCGTTTCCGATTCTATTCCTACGGCGACGCAATGCTGATCCTCTGAGCCACATCGAACGCCGTCCATTCATCGGCCACGAAGGGAAGACAGGAGCTGACGAACTGTAGCGCCCGGCCTTGCGCCAGACGTCCGGTATTCGTCCGGCACAAGGCCGGACGCTACATCTGGAACCCTGTGGACGTCATCTATGAAAATGTGCCTGCTTTGGCATGCGAGCGGACTCTGTTTTCGCGGCGTTTGAAGTCGGGCCGCTGATTCTGGTCAAATGCGAATCAACAATACTCACCGTGACAATCGGGCGCCGCAATCCGCACGTCCTGCACGCGTCAGGAAAAGAGTGGAAGATGGGAAGGATACGAACTCTCTCCGCGTTTGCCCTGGTTCCCTTTTTCGGGCTGTCGCCGCGGGCGGAACCCGTGAAACTGGATTTCTTTCCCGTGGTGACGCAGTTTTCTCCGGTGCCGTCAGGGCCGGGGTGGAAAGGCGAGGAGGGGGCCCTGAGCGACGATGTGCTGCGGGACACGATTGAGAATATCCGCGCGCATGGGTTCACGGGCATTGAGGCGCCGACCCATCGTCCGGCGGATGAGGAAGCGTTTATCCTCGAGTACGCGGCGTCAAAGGGGATGATTGTCAGTTACCACGCCGGCGCGCTGGAAGGTTTCGAGCGGACGGCTCCCCCCGACATTTGTGTTTACTCTCCGCAATACGCGGAAGCGGTCCGCACTCGCGCCGAAGGCGCCCTGGAACCGCTGAAATCGGTTACGAATCTCTACAATGTTTTCACGTATCAGGACGAACCGTTTCACTGGGGACCTCAATCGTTCGGCTACAACGATGAGGTCAAGGAGGAATTCAAGAGGCGTTACGGCTACGACTTGCCCGTGGACCTGGACAGTATTCGCGACAATCCTCGCGTCTGGCTGGATGTCATCAACTTCCGTTCGGCCTATTTCCCTGACGGGTGGCGGCAAGCCTATAGAATCATCAAGGCGATCAACCCCGGCTTCAAGGTCACGCTGACCCACGACAGCCACAACACCTTCGGAGCGGGCTACAGTTCGCACTCGGAGATTGCCATTGATGATGTCTTCCATTGGGGCGGCGATTTCTCCGATCTCTTCGTCTTCGACATCTACCCGTATATGATGTTCGACTTCCGGTTCGGGCGGCCCTCCCAGCTTCCCAAGCCCCGCATCAGCCAAACCCACTATTCTTTCGCACAAATGCGCGCGTTGACGCGGGCGTACGACAAAGATCTCGGTTTCTGGGTCGGCACCTACAACCCCGCGTGGTTTGACCAGTTTCTCTGCCCCGAACTTGCCGCCATGTACTGGAGCGAACGTGAGATGAGCCTGACCGCCGTCGCCCAGGGCGCAAATTATCTTCTGACGGGCTATAAGATCCCCGTGGACGAACGCCACTGGGAAAGCTTCGGCGCGGGGCTCCGTCTTCTCCAGAAGACGGGAGGACGGCTGCTTAGCGCTCCGAAGGTGAAAGCAAGAGCCTGTATGCTCTTCCCGCGGACGCAGTACCTCCTGCTCCCGCAGGAGTACTTCAACGTCGGTCTGTCTTTCGAGCTCTTCCTGCGTGCGTTCGGGGAATTGGACATCCTTCACGAGGACCAGGTGACCAGCGACGCACTCGAGGGTTATAAAATCCTTGTCCTATTCGATGTCGAGCTGCTTCCCGACAGCGTGGCAGGCCATATCGCCCAATTCGTGCGCAACGGCGGCACAGTGATCGCCGATTGCGTTCCCCGTCTGAATGAGGTGAAAAAGGACACGGCGAGGCTCGAAGAGATCTTCGGAGTTACCAGGACCAACGGCAACCGAATCCGGCGGGCTGGGCATTGGGTTCCCTACAAAGCGCAGGCCCCCACATGGGCTAACAGGCCCGAGAACCCTCCTGACGAGTCCGTGTACGCCACCGACGCGGTGAAAGCCACGATATTGGGCCAAGCCCTGGACATCAAACTCGTCAGCCCCCGTTCCTGCACGGTTACGAGCGGACGTGTATTGGCCGAAACGAGCTCGGGCCAGCCGGCCATCGTCCGCCACGATGTGAGCGGCGGGCACGCGTTTCTGCTGGGATTCTGTCTGCAAGACACCTATTTCCAGACATGGGAAGACGACAACCCGGCGGCCCGGGAACAACTGCGCTCCCTGCTGCATGCCATCGTGGAAGAAACCGGTGTGCGCCCGCACGTGTACTCATCCAATCCGGATATCGAGGCGGCACTGCGGGCAAATGACCGCGAGGGGTTCCT
>DAOLNV010000002.1:102386-110670 GCA_035416745.1 Candidatus Hydrogenedentota bacterium
TCGCTGCCCGACGCCGCATGGGTGGGCCAATGGGGGGCCGATTCCGAAAAGGAAAGCTATACGCGATTCGAGCAGACCCTGAAAGATGCGGGGCGCAAAGTCGAGGCTCTCTCGCTGGGACAAAACTTCGAGATTGACGGCATCCAGCTCGAAGTTCTCGGGGTGAGGAATCCGGAGATCACGAATAATGCCATCAACAACTCAAGTCTGGTCTTGCGGCTGGCCGATGGGGTGAAGTCGGTGCTTTTTCTGGGGGACCTCGGCTTGGAGGGCGGCGAAAAGCTGTTGAAAAGCCCCTACGCCAGCCGTCTCCCGTCCGACTACGTGCAGATGGCGCACCACGGACAGAATGGCGTGAACGAAGCCTTCTATCAACAGGCGAGGCCCGCGTATTGCCTGTGGCCTACCCCAAAATGGCTGTGGGACAACGACAACGGCGGCGGCACGGGCTCTGGTCATTGGCACACACTCGAGGTGCGAGCATGGATGGACAAGATGCCCATCAAGAAGCACTATGTCATGTTCGAGGGCATTCATAAGATCGAGTAGCCCGGGCGGGAGCGGCGATGCGTTTGTGACGAACGGCTCGTGACTCGCAAAACAGGAACCGCACATGAAACGCAGGACTTTTATCAAGACGCTGCCAGCGCTCACGGCGCTGGCCGCTTCAGGAAACGCTTTGGGTGAAGACTCGAAACCGGCCGCATCTCCAGCATCTGACAACAGCGGCGAGAGGCCAGCGCCGGGAGTTGACGCCAAGAGACTGAAGGCGAAAGACACGTTGACCGCCATTGAAATGGACCGGGGAGAGGCAATCGCGTTCGAACTGCTCTCAGGAGCCGTGGTGCGAATCGAGTTGCTTGCAACGAGCGCGCGTGTCCTGCGCACCACATTGAAACAGCTGAAGGTTGAAGAGAACGGCGGGCGGACGGACTACTCGTTTAGCTGTGTTCTGAAGATTAACGGACGGGAACACACACTTGAGCGCGAGGTGTCCACGCAGCGAAGCTTCTACGAACCGTGGGACATCGACGGAGTGCGGCTCTGGTTTGACGCTGTCCAGGACATTTTCGAGTTTCTCGTCGAGGCCCACGGTGAATGCCGCCCGCGAAAGCATGCGCGGTTTGCGGTGCAGGATGCGTCGGCCCGGATTTGTCCCGAGATTCTGCATGCCTGGTGCCCGTTGCCGGAGGGGGGTCTCAAGATCGGCGACTGCTACCGCGGTGAGGATTGCTGGCTCGGAGCCTATAACGGGGCGTCCGCTCATGGCGGACTGGATCTTAACCATGCTGAGGGCACTCCGCTATGGGCGCCCTTGGACATTCACGACCACTTTTACTTCAACAGCTTGAAGATGGGACACAACAACAACCGTTGGCGCGGTATTCATCGGTGGCCGAACGGGGCGGAATGGATTCTCCAGGCGCACCATATGACCGAATTGACGGTCGAGGAACATATGCCCATAAAGAAAGGCGAGCAGTTCGCGTGGGGCGCGGGTGTTTTGTCGGGGGCCGTAGACCACAGTCACTTCGTTTTTAAGGTTCATGACTACGGAGAGACAGTTCTTCTAGACCCATGGATCCTGTTCTGGCAGATGTACCGGGACAAGGAAGCCGCCCAGGCTTTGCAGGCGACGCCCTGAGCCGCTCTCCGGGGCAACCTGCTGTTTCTGGTCTCCTGCCTGCGCCAGGAGCTTGCCCGGTGCGCCGTGTTTTTAACTGGGGGAAATAACCAGGTTGACGCCGCCGGGATTTGTGTGGGCACGCGCGGGCTGGTTTGCCATAACGGCCAGCCACTCCCCTGCCGCGTCTTTGCCGTCTCCCATATGCCACGCAGCCACGGCGTCTTCGAACGGAGCGCGAACCAGGTCAGAGGAAGCGTGCGCGCCGGACCCCATCACAAACACGAACACGGCGCACGGCAGAATGAGCGGCAGGCAGACGTCTTCCACATCAATACTCTTCATTCCCGGTCCCTCTTGGCGTTCGATACACGATCCAGGCAGGCGATCAGGCATTCGCCAGACAGACGGCCAAAACACTCGCTCTCGTGCACAAACGATTCCGCCCGTGCGTGATAGAAGTTGTCATCGAAGCCCTTGCTGCCTATGTTTTTCCAGAAGCGATGCAAGCTGCTCCGCTACGTCCGGGTGCTCGGCAATTATGTTGTTCTGCTCGCCAACATCGGTCTCGAGATTGTACAGTTCAGGGGATGCGTTCTCTCTTTTTTCAATGGCGGCCGGCTCTACGTATTTCCACGGCCCTTTGCGAATAGCCAGGCCTCTGGCCTGCTCGAGAATAACCTCGCAGCCGCGCGGGTCCTTTCCCAGGAATGCATCGAGATGGTCTCTACTGTCGGGGGCGGCTCCGTCGGGCAACTCCTGGTCGAGCATCCGGGCAAACGACGCGAGAAAGTCGACTTGCGTCACCAGAGCGTTCGAAACACCCGGCCGAATCGTGCCCGGCCAGCGAATCAGCAGCGGAACGCGCGTGCCGCCTTCGTAGATCTGACCCTTGCCGCCGCGATACGCGCCTGAAGCGTCATGGCCGCGGTCAACCTCCGCCGTCGACCTGAGGACCGTTGTCCCGTCCCGGTAACCATCATCGTAGACGGGGCCATTGTCACTGGAGAAGATGACGATAGTGTGGCTATCGAGCCCGCAGCTCTCGACGGTCTTCAGAATCTCCCCCGCCGCCCAGTCCAACTGAACCATGGCGTCGCCCCGGTAGCTGAGTTTGCTCTTGCCCTGGAACCGCGGATGGGGAGTACGCGGCACATGAATGTCCTGCGAACAGTAGAACAAAAAGAACGGCCTGTCACGATGTTCCTCGATGAAGGCGCGGGCTTTCCCGACAAGGACGTCCGCCATCGACTCATCGTCCCAAAGGGCCTGTTTGCCGCCCTTCATGTAGCCGATGCGGCCGATGCCGTTGATGACGCTGTTGTCGTGGCCGTGCGAGCTGGGGTAGTAGGTCATGGCCTCGGGGCTCACCTTGCCGTCCGGATAGGCTGTTCCGGGAACGCTATCCTCCACGGGTTTCTCATAGGAGACGGTTATGGGGTCATTGGGGTCGAGGTTCACGACCCGGTCGTTCTCGAGGTAGACGCAGGGCACGCGATCGTTGGTAGCAGGCATGATGAAGGCGTAATCAAACCCGATATCACGGGGCCCGGGACTGATCACACCGTTCCAGTCGATGCGAGCCTTCCCGAGGCCGAGGTGCCATTTGCCAATCACACCCGTCCCGTACCCGGCCTGCTGAAAGACATCGCCCAAGGTAAACTGCCCCGGCTCGATGATCATGTTCGCGTCGCCCGGCAGGATTCCGGTGCCCTTCTTGCGGAACGCCATCCCGCCCGTGAGGATCGAGTAGCGGGAAGGCGTGCATGTGGCGGCCGCGCTATGCGCGTCGGTGAAGCGCAGGCCCTCGGCGGCCATGCGGTCCAGGTTTGGCGTGGGGATCAGCTGAGCGCCGTACGCGCCGGCGTCGGCGTAGCCCACATCGTCACTGTAGATGATGATCACGTTCGGTTTCCGCGCGGCCTCACCCCCGACACGTCGCGAGGACAACACCTGGGCCGCCGCTGCGCCGAGAACTCCGCCAAGGAACTGCCTGCGGTTCATCGATCTGCTTCCTTCTTTGTTGTCGCCGGAGACTTCCTGTCTGGGTTCGCCCATAGTTGACGCCGCTTGACTCTTATTAGAATGGGCATGCCGGCAAGCGCTGTCAACACTGACGGCGCTTGGCATGTTTATCGAATGACGAGGCCAGGATAGAACTCATCCGTCAACAAGGGTGTGTCTTTATGGAAATACGGGCGCAGGTTGCCCCTATTCCTTTCCGCCGAGCAAACCCTCATGGAAGAATACCGGCTCGTAGCCGCGTTCGACGCAGAAACGAATCGCGATATCCAAACGCTGGAAATGGTCGGGCCGGTAATTGCGATAGAATGGCCAGAAGTATTGTTCGTGCGTGAAAAGGTCCATGATCTCGGCCGTATTGGGGTCGCACGTGAGTGGTTCCAAGACCGGCACGACCCGGTCAGCAGGTACGTTGTTGCACACGATATCGACTTTGGAGAAGACGATTCCGCTTGCAAAATCCTTCAGCGCGTCGTGACGTCCGAGGTATTCCGAGCGAGCGTTGTCGAGGCTGTAGCTTACATCGTATCCGAACGGCGTGCCGGACTCCTCAACGGGAAACGATTCGCCTTCGGTCGTGTAGAAGCTACCGGTATTGGGATGAAAGGAGCCGCTGAGGACTTTTACGCCCCGTTCGGTGAGGACTTTCCACGCCGTTGGCTGGACCATGCCCCAATGGATGATCGTTGACGGCGAATAGGAAGCCTTTCCGGCGAAACGCAGAATCTCTTCCGTCACAAGGTCGAAATCCTTGGCCAGTTTCTCGGGCGGGCAGTTCTGATAGGGACGGTCAGGGAACTCGGCATACGCATGGAAAGCGAGTTTGAGCCAGTTCGCGTTGTCTGCCCATTCCGACCTGTACGAGGCCGGGAATTGCGCGAGCTCGAAGTCATTCTCCGGCGTTGTATAGAAGACGTTCAGCACGAACTTTGTCTTGTACTTCCGGTTCAACTTGCGGAGCCCGCCAAGATAGGGACTCTGGAACAGTGACTTGTATCGTTTCGCGGCGATATCGCGCAGGAAGAAACTGTTATCGTCAATGCCGAACCGGTAGCGCGGTTTCGAATACCGGTCCCAGACCACGCGGACACGGTGCTCGGTGCGGCCGGTAGCGCCATTGGCAACAGCGACGATGTCGGTCTCGGAGCCGCGGAGCGTGACTGCCGCGGTGAACCGTTCCCCCGCGCGCCGGGCGTAGACGCCGTTGACAGCGACCGGTTCGTCCACCGGCGCAGTGCCCCACACGGGAATCTCCAGACCGCCTTTCACTTTCCGGCCGTGCCGGTGGTTCAATACGGCTCCGTGGAATGGTTCGTGGATTCTCACCATGCGTCTTCCTCCATGTTCACAGGGGCAATTCGCGTCCCAGACCCTGCGTTTTCGCCACGCGATAAATACGGGCGGCGACCGCGATGTCTTCGATCGCCAAGCCGAGGTTTGCCGTCATTGTCAGCTCGTCACTGGATTGACGGGCCGGCTTCTTCCCCGCGACCAGTTCGCCCAGATCGCCGATGGGCTCGCGAATTCCGGCAAAATACCCTTGCCGGCTGTAGCCCATGAACTGTTCGACGTCGTCAGTGTAAAGTTTTCCGGCCGCGTTGAAGACTTCGGGTTTGATGTACGAGTCCAAATCCACGGCACTTAGAAAGACGCCCATCTTCAACCACGCCATTTCGACGACTGGCTTTGGATGCTGCAGAATGGGGCCACTGGTGACGACGATATCGGCCCCGCGCACGGCGTCTTCCGGGGTCTTGGCCACTTCAATGCGCATTTGCAGCGAATCGGCCATCTCGCACGCGTACCGTTCCGCGGTTTCGCGGCGGATATCGAACACCTTGGCAAACTCGAGCCCGGGGAAGACAATCTTCATTGCCGTGAGATTGCTGCGTCCCTGAACGCCGCAGGCGAGCATGGCGATCTGCCGGGAGTCTTTCCGGGCCAGGTACTTTGCGGCGACGGCGCTGGCCGCGCCAGTCCGCATTGCCGTGATCCACGCGCAATCCATGACGCTGAGGGGAATACCGGTTTCGGGGTCGTTCAAGATGAGCAGCCCGAGCACGTACGGCAACCCTTTGTCCAGGTTCGGCAGATATCGCGTGACCCATTTGATTCCCGCCACTTTCGCCAGGGGCACATACCCCGGCATCGCGTTAATGGCGGATTCGGGCATCGGGTGAACACCGCGTTTTGGCGGCATTTCTACCCGTCCACAGCCCTTTTCGCGGAGCACTTCCTCGACTGCATCAACAACTTCCGCCATGGATAAGCCGATGGATTCGACGTCGGCACGGGACAGGTACAGAAACTCAAGTGACATTGGCATGTCTTCCTTTCTCCAGGCCCTGCATAGTCCGGCTCAACAGGCAAGAGCGGCGCCCAGAAGCCGCCGCGGGTTGTGCAGGGTGATCTGTTCGAACTCTCTGTCCGTTAACGGCAGTAATTTGAACAGGCGCCAAAAGTGGCCCACCACGTCGGTGCCCGATGCGCCGTAATCGGTGCCCCAGACGAGCCGTTGCCGGTCGCACCGGCGCACAAGCTCGCGTAACGCCCCCAAGTGCGGGCCGCACAGACATCCCCAAAGGTTCTCGGCATAGCGCATCGCGGCAATCGCTTCGCGCCAATGTTCATACAGCCCGCAATGCCCCAAGATCATCGTAGCGTCCGGATGCCGGCGCGCCAACAGGGCTATCTGCGACGGGAGCGAGTAGGAGGGCGTTCCGTCATGGAACAGCAACGGGACCCTCCAATGCGCCGCCATCTCGCACAACTCATCGATCGAATCGCCGAAGAGGCTCGCGCCTTGAACCCAGGGATGGATCTTCAGGCCCCGCATTTTCAGTCCCTCGACGCAACGGCGGAATTCCGCGGCGGTCGTGTCGCGTCGATAGGGATTCACTGCACAGAACGGAATCATGCAACCGCCGGAGGCTGCGCAGACCGCGGCAATATCATCGTTCTCCTGTGGAAGCAGCGTGTCGTCGTGCAGGCCGAGGAGAGGGGCGACAACGGCATGAGTGACGCCGTGGCGAAGTTCTCCGTCCAGCCAGGGTGCGGGGTCCAGCCCGTAACGCGTCTTAAAAGAAGGCCCCCAATGCGTGTGACAATCTACAATCACGAGCGTACCTCCGCTATGAGCGCCGCCAAATTGCCTCCGTACACATCCGGATAGTCCTGGGCCGGCAGCATCGACATAAGAGAGCGCAATTCAAAAGCCGGATTGCTTCGCGGGGCGGAACTGCCGAACAGCACCTTTTGGCGGTTGCCGGCCTTGGCGTATTGAGCGGCCGCCCAGGGGTCCAGCAGACTGACTTCAAACCAGACGTTTTCCGAGGCCAATCGTATTGCGTCGGGCATGTCCCTGGCGAAGTCGGTGCTGCCGCAGTGGCCGAGTATGAAGCGTACGGCGGGACATTCGGCGGCCGCTACGATGAGTTGCGTGGGCGCGCCGAACGAATGCGGCCCCGTGTGGACATACACCGGAACACGCAATTCGGCCGCCGTATCCAACAGGCCGTCGAGCAACTCGTCGCCGAAACAGAATCCTTGGAGGGCGGGGGCCAACACGGCCATCTTCGCCCCGGCCTCAACCGCGCGGCGAAGCTCCTGGCATGCCGCTGCACCAAACCATGGATTCACCGTACAGGCCGGAATGAACCTTCCCTGCGCTTTCCGGCTGATTTCGAGGATACGGTTGTTGCCTGAGATATTGTGCACCGCGATCTCGCGGTCTTCGGGCGCAATGACCGCGCGATGGATGCCCGCCTCGTCCATGCACTGCAACAAATCCATCGGGGTCAGCCGCGTCTCGCGCTCGACGCCCGGCGTGCAATATGCGTCAATGATTTCGTTCATGCGGTGAATCTTTCCTATCCAACTGGAATCGGACGGTGAGCCGCCCTTCGCATTCCGAGAGATCCACGACGCCGCTCTGGTCCACATCCAGGAGAGACCCGTGGACGCTAGCCGAAACGGCCGTCCACCCCTCCGGCAGGCGCGCCCGAAGAAGGGTCTTCTTTGGCCGATGCCGCGGCAGAGCAAGGCGCACAAGAAGTTCGCCTTCGCTCAGCCTGGATTCGGTCTCGAGCGACAGCGCACCGAACGCGGTCGGCGCTTCTTCGAACGTGATAGCTGCGCCGTCGCGGAGCCAACGGCGCGGCGTAGCGTACAACAGCCGCAGCGTGTCCGGAACACCGTCGTCGTCGGCGTCCCAGTCCTGCACCAAGAGGTTTCGCAGCGTCCATAAGAAGAAGGCATTGCCGGCCGTACAAGGCGGCAGGTACATGGGACGCCCGTACTCGTCCAGTGGCTCGAGACTCGTTCCCTCGCCGCCAACGAATGTCTCGCGGGTAAACCCCTGGGCAAGTTTGCCATAGAATGAGACGAGGGCCCGGTCCGCATCGTCTTGTTTGAGCAGGTGGAGGGTATAGCCGACGGTGTAGTTGTCGTCCAGGCCTCTTTCGTTGGCAAAGACCCCCGAGTGCTGGTCAAAACGCAGCATGCCCATGCACACGCCGCCCCGCCGGTGTAACGTATCCAGCACCCAGGCGGCCTTTTCCGGCTGCGCGTCGAACAGGCCCGAATCCAGCACGGCGTTGGACACGAGGCACCAGTAGCTGCCCAGGCACGTCGCCGTCA
>DAOLNV010000002.1:110770-176053 GCA_035416745.1 Candidatus Hydrogenedentota bacterium
TGATGAGCGGTTCCCAGCGCGAACGGTTGGAGCGCATGAACGTGGCGTCCCGCGTGAGCCAGTAGTACTGGGCCAGTGCACGCAGCTTCCAGCCCGTAACCGCGTACTTGTGCTCCGGGATGGAATGGTCCAGCAGCGAGAGGAGCATGGGTTCCGACTCATTCGAAAAGCCGAACAGCATGAAGGCGCCAACCGTGCGGCTGCCCTCCGTGATGTATTCCGTGTGGTAAGCGTTACCGGCGCTGTAATTCACCGTATTGTCGGTGACAATCGCGAAATTCGCGGCCAGAACGGCGCGCCATGCGTTGTTAACGACAGTTTCAGGCACGTCGAGCGCCACGCCTTTGTTCAACAGGCGCTGCCATGCGGCCACGCATTGCCGCCGCTGGTTGCGGTATTCACGTCCGGAGAGAAACGATGTTGTGGAGGGCATTGGCGCCGCTGCGGTGAACACGGCCAGGACCGCCTCTTCGTTGGCCCTGATCGTGGCATCCAGCGCTTGTTTCGCGGGGTCCCACTGCCAGGTCGAGCCCGCCCATACGCTTACCTGCTGTTTGTCGTCACACAAGTGATGTCCGGCAAGCCGCAACGGCTCGGGCGGTTCCACCAGCGCCGAGACCTTTCCCTCTTCTCCGGCATCGAGCGTGAACCGCACAAACGCCACGGCATGAGCCGCCAGGGAAGGGTCGACGCTCACGAAGGTCTCTTGCCGGTATGTTGCATCCCCTTCGCGGTAGCTCATCTCGACGATGGGCAGGTAACCGCCGGCCAGCCGCGGCCCGTCAAGGTTGGCCAGGTTCCCGCCAAACGCAACCTCGCCCGAGCCCACGCGAAAACAGACCGGAACTCCCGCGTCGTTCCACGTTTGTGCGCCACCCTTCGCATTGATGGCGCTGCCATTACTCACCAGCCGGGCTTTGCATCCATTGCGGGGAGCCGCAAGAACGATGGGGTAGTGCCGGAACGCGGCGTTGACATAACGCAGCGGCGGCATTGCCTCAGCGAAGAACTCGTAGCTCGGCCCGCCGGCCTGGCGCATGGCGGCTTCGCCCAGGATGTCCGTTTTCGCCTCAATGATTTCATCGATGCCCGGTAAGTCACATCCTGTCCTGGTTTGAGCGGAGGCGGCCGGTTGGCATACAGCGGCGCAGGAGCCGAAAACCATCATCACTGCCAGAGGCGCCAAACCGAGTTTCAAAGCTCTACTCATCGCTCATGCCCTTCTCTTCTTCACGGGGCCGTTTGAACTCGACGGGTATCAGAATCCTGTCCCGCTCCAGAGGCTTGCCGTCAACCAGGTCTCTCAACATTGCGCCGATCATCGCGGCAACGTCTTCGACGGAGAGCCTGGGCTGAACGTGGGGGTAGGGCGAGTGTCTCACCCGGACGGTGGCATGGTCCCAGAAGGCGATCTCGACGTCCCGGGGAACAGTCAGGCCCATGCTGGAAACGGTCGCGGCGACAACATGAGCGAGCCGTTCAGAAACGAGGAGGAAGGCGGTGGGGCGTTCGGGCATCTGGAGCAATTCGCCGGCCAGCTCGGGGACCACGCCGATGTCAGGTGGCAGGGACCGGTGGATGAGCGCATTGTGCGGCAACTCCGCTGCCGTCAATGCTTCACTCACACCATCGAAAAAATCATTCGCGCCCGGCCCGCCCGTGGCCACCATGAACAACGCCATCCGCCGGTGCCCGCGGCTGACCAGGTACTCCGTCAGCAGTCTGCCCGCGCTGCGCCGATCCAGGTCCACCCAAGGATTCGAGCGGCCGCCGCCGTAAAATGAACCGAAGGCCACCAGAGGCAGGCCCGAACTGACCAGGCAACAGTTGACTTCACGAGGACAACCTATGGACACGATGCCGTCGACGCAGCCTGTTTCCTGAATGGCCGCTATCAACCGGCGGACGTAGTCAAGGCCGCCCTTGTCAGACACAAAGTTAAACTGGACATTCGCGCCCGGCACTTCTCGCCGAAGGCCCTCGAGCATCGGCTCGAAGGGAAAGTCGGACAGATTCCTCGCATTCTCAGACCGCAAGACACAGAATGTGCGGACCTTGACGGGATGCTCGACGGGGGCGCCAGGCCCGACGAAGGTGCCCGACCTGCGCCGCCGAACCAACACTTGACGGCCGGAGAGCAGCCGCAGCGCTCTATCCATGACCCCCTTGCCGACGCCGAACAGGTGTTGCGCTTCCTCGCATGTCAGATACCGGTCACCGGGCTCCATGCGGCGAAGACGAATGTCCTCGACAACTTTCTCAGCCAATTCACGGACGGCTGACGAGTAATTGCTCTCAGACCCCGGTACGTCCTCGCGCTCTTTCGAAACGGACCCATCCATTACCGCCCCTCTTGCCAAAGGCACACGCTGCGGCCATAGCGCGGAAATGGATGTGATTTTGTAGTTATTACTTGCATCCTACTCTTTCAAGGCCCTTAAGAGCTGCCGAACTGGTGCTTTTAGAAGATTATAACATGCTTGTGTTAAAGAACATCTATTGGTCTTGCGCGTTCTCTGTGTAATAGTGGAAATCATTATAGAGCGCTATTGTGCCGTCGTTACTCGAGGAAAATCAACTGTCTTGGAGATTCGTCATCGTTTGCGGTGGGATGATTCCGCGAAAGCAACCGGGAATCGGGGGCTTTCCCGAAGAGAATAGCGACCGGGATGTCCCCAATCGCGTGCACGCCATGGAATGACTGGGACGCCGCTTGTTTACCTTCACAGGCACGTGTTCTACTGGCTGCGGGGGCATTTCTGCGGCTCATGTTGTCGTGGCGGTTGACCTCTTTCCTTGAATCGTGCTCAAATGCCCGTCAACGACACACGACGCCTTGATCGGGTGCTCCGTCCGTCATTTCTGCATTCGCCAGACGCTGGCTCCGTGTGCAGCCAACGGGAGAACGCCGTGGAAAAGAAACTAGCCGCCACAGTCGGCACTGCTTTGTTCTTGGTTGTGCTGGCCGGTGTTGCCGCCGCATCGGAAGCATCGTTGGACGATATCCGTTCGGCCTTCGCGCAGCCGCCGGTGGACTGCAAACCCCACACGCGGTGGTGGTGGATGGGAAACGCCCTGCGCAAGGAAGACATCGCTTGGCAGCTCGACCAGATGCAGGCCCAGGGCATCGGCGGCGTTGAACAGATCACCATGGGAGCCGTCTATGAGAAGGGCAACCATGATTACCTTTCGCCGGAGTACTTTGAACTGCTCCGGTATGCCGTCGAACAGGCGCGCGACCGCGGCATGGAGTTCTCGGTCAACTTCGGCGGCCCGGGCTGGATTTGGGGCGGCGACTGGGTTCCGAAAGAGGACCAGAGCAAGGTCCTGCTGGCCAGCATGATTGCTCTTGACGGGCCCCGGACATACGCGGGACCGCTCCCGCTGGCGGCTGCGCCCAATCCAAACGACCTCCCGCGTTCTACGCCCGCCATCGCCCCCGAGGACCGGCTCCTCAAGGTAGTTGCCGCGCGTGTTGTGGACGGGCGCCTTGAAGCGGGTTCCGTGGTTGACATCTCTTCGCTGGCCCGAGGCAGAGACATAACCTGGGAGGTGCCGGACGGGCGGTGGCAGCTCATGGCGTTCTGGCTGACTCAGAGAGACAACGCCAACGCGGTCGACCATCTCAGCGAGGAGGCCATGGGCCGCTATTGCGAGGCGCTGGGCGCCCAGTACGCGGCGGCAATCGGTCGGCACTTCGGCAAGACCGTCGAGTCGTTCTTCGGCGACAGTTTCGAGGTGCCCATCTACCGCAACGGGATCTATTGGACCGATGGCCTATTCGACCGGTTCAAGGAAGAGAAGGGTTACGACCTCGTACCATGGCTTCCGGCCTTGTGGTGGGATGTGGACAACTTTTCTCCGAAGGTCCGTTACGACGTGAACGAGTTTCTTCACGAACAGGGCATGCGCGCCTTTTTTGGAACCTTTCTCGCATGGTGCGGGCGGCACAACGTGCGCGCCCGCATCCAGCCCTATGGGTTCGTCACGGACGTACTTGAAGGAGCCGGCGCCGCCGATATCCCGGAGGCCGAAATCACGGCCGGCGAGAAAGACGCGGTTCCCTGGTTTGATGCGCGGATTGGGCCCAGGGAGTACGTGGCTTCCGGCGCGCACCTCTATGGACGCCAGGTCGTCACGGCCGAAGCGTTCACGTATCTCCACTGGGAGCCCTATCGCGCCACCCTCGAGGAACTGAAGATTGCTTCCGACGGCTACTTCCGCGCGGGCGTCAATAAGCTGTATAATCACGGATATATCGCTTCGCCGGAGCGCGGCATCGTTCCCACGCGCGGCTTCTTCGCAGCCATCCGCATCAGCCACGAAAACATCTGGTGGCCCTACTATCACTGTCTGGCCGAGTACACCGCGCGGTGTTGCGTCCTGCTTCGCCAAGGCCAGTTCGCGGCCGATGTCGCGCTCTACTCTCCCCTGGCTAACCAGTGGACGAAAAGCGCGCTCAACGCGCGCAAGTGGACGCGCGAGTTCGACTGGGGCGGCATGGGCCAGTTGCTGATGGCCAACGGATACAGTTTCGATCTCGTCAATGACGACATGCTGCAACACGGGTATGCGGCGGAAGGCGCCCAACTCCGGCTGGGCCCGATGAGCTACGGCGTCCTCATCTTACCCGATGTCTCCGCGCTCCCGGTGGAGACGTACAGGAACATAGAGGCCTTCGTGCGGCAGGGCGGCAAGGTAATTGCTCTCGAGCAAGTCCCCGGCGCATCCACCGGTATGCGGGACTACGCGCAGAACGACGAGGAGGTGCGGCGAATCAGCGCGGACCTGTTTGAGAAATCCGCGGGCCGGAACGGCGTTGGCGCGAAGGACTGCGGGAAGGGACATACATGCTGCCTCCGGCTTGTGATGCATCGCGACGACCAACTCGATTGGCGCAGCGCTCCCCTCGACCCGTTCCTCAAGGTCTTGCGGCAGTATATCCTCCCCGGCCTGGACATTGATCTGGTGGCTGCGGGCCTGAGAAACAACGAAGGCCTGACCTTCACTCACCGCCGCGCTCAAGAAGCCGACATCTACTTTGTGGCAAACATACAGCCGGCGCCGATCAACCTGCGGACAGGTTTCCGCGTGACGGAGGGACAGCCCTGCTGGTGGAACGCTTACTCTGGCGAACGCCGGCCCATTCTCGAGTTCACACGCGATGGCGAGTACACGCGCATCCGCCTGGCAATGGACCCCTACGAGTCGCGCTTCATCGTGTTCGAGCGCGCGCCCGGCGCGTCTGAGCCCGCCCATGTAACTCAAAGCGATTTTGTGGAGATTCAGAGCGTTGAGGACGGAACGATTGTCGCCTTGGCCGCGCGCAATGGTTCCCACACCTATGAGATTGCCAAGGGTGACGCAGCCCGAAACGGCATCGAGGCGGTTGAGGGCCTGCCGGCCGTGTATGAGGTGAACGGTCCTTGGGAGGTCGCGTTCTCAGGCGAGGATGCGCCCTCCGAAGTCCAGATATGGCCGGCCCTCAAGTCGTGGACGGATGACGCCCGCCTGCGCCATTTCAGCGGCCGGGCACACTATACCGCCGCATTCGACCTGCCGTCCGGCTACGTCTCCGAAGATACGCGCCTCGAATTGTCGTTGGGTTGCGTAGGGGCCGTTGCCGAAATCAGCCTGAACGGCCAGAATCTGGGCGTCCACTGGATTCGCGGGCAGGATTTCGTCCTCGACGGCGCGGCCCAGCCCGGACGCAACATCCTTGAAGTTGACGTAACCAATACCCTTATCAACCGCGTATCAGGACTCAAATCGTTTCCCGAAGTCCCGATTGATCTGCAACCTACGTTTGGCAAGGCCATCCACGAGTCCACCCCGTCAGCGGACGCCCTGCTCGGGTTCGAACCGCTGCCGCCGTCGGGGTTGTTGGGACCGGTCCGCATCACACCGCTAAGGCGGGTAAGAATCAGTCTGGGTGAGGAAAAGTAACCGTCTCTAACGCCCCTTGTTTGAGCTGGGGCTCATAGCTTTCACCGGGAGTTCCGGCATGCGCCCGCTTGCCGTAACGCGAGGTCCGGAACACAAACCGGTCGGCGCCATGTGGACTTTCGGGAACAATAGCCACTATCATGTTGGGCATAATGAGCTTATACACGCTAGCCCTGATCTTGATGATGGCGCCGTTGGCCGCCGATGAGCCGGCGCCGCTCCGGCTCGGACAAGATGCCCAGGGGCCGTGGTGGATGCAGCAGACGGCCCTTACGCCCACCGGCGGGTTGCGCCTCGACGGCAAGCCGTGGTGGGAGAAGGCCGCCGCGATTGAGCCGGGGGATTCTTTTCTTATCGATGATGGCCGCGGCCTTGTGCGGCGCGAAACGTTCAAGGATCGCGGAGGACGTACCCAGGACGCCATTGTCTGGGTGATTGACGACGATGAAGACCAGAGTCTCGCGGCGGGCGGCGACCGGGATTCGGATTGTTACGTCGCGGATTACAACCGCGACGGGACGGTCGACCGCATCGTCGACTACATCGACAATGACGGCGATAACGACCCTGACGAGATGGACATCCGCTACTTCGTGGGCGGCGAACTTCGCTACTGCTGGTTCGGCATGGACCTCGATGACGACGACCTCATGTGGAGTCTGCGCGGCTACGAATACGGCGGCGAAAGCTTCTTCGAGAGTGACCCCCACGGCGACAACATGATCTTCATGAACAAACTGAACACGGTGTCTGGGGGCTGGTCGGCGATCTCCGAATGTCCTTTTGCGTTCTATGACACCGACGCCGACGGTTACAGCGAGATCGCGGTCCGGTGCAGCGCCGTCCCGCTCGATTACGACCCCAATGTGGACCCCGATTACGCGAACGATTACGGCCATTTTGGCGCTCCATGGGACGCTTCCCTCGCCCGCATCGGTATCGTGAACATCCGCTATAGTTTCGATGTTGACGGAGGGAGTTCGGCAGCCACGCCGCTCCACTATGATGTAGGCTTCAATCTTGTCGGCGCCGCGCCCTACGAGTATCCGGGAATGGAGCATTTCAACCCGAAGCGCCGCCCTCCTCAGGTCGCAATCGTCACGCCGTGGGAGGGTCTGCGTGCCATCTGCGATGCCTATGCCGCGCGCGAAACCGGCTTGAGCTGGCACGAACACAGCGACGACACCATCGCCATTGGCCATGGAGAAAACCGCGACGCGGATTTCCGGTGGGAAGGGGTGTTCTGGACCTGGGAACGGCGCTTCATGGAGAACACCGGCGGGCCGAATCAAAAGTGGAACGTGCGGCGCGAATTCAGCGCCACGCCCGCCGTGGAACGCGCACTCTACTACAGCGGCATCGACCGCCGCATCCATCTCAAGCACGCCAGAGAAGGGTGGTTGCAGGTGGGGCATTTCGCGGGCCTTGGAGCCATAGGCGAAATCCGTATGTTTGATACCGACGGCAACGGTTACTTTGACCGGTGGGAATACGACTTCGGCGACTGGCGCCGGGTGGCGAGCGTGTCCGACGAACGAGCCGAGAACTTGACTTGGAACTTCCAGGACCTGAGCAAGCGCTACATGGAAACTGTCCTGCCGGCGGCCACCGCCGCCAACCGGCTTCTCATGGATGCGATGTCCGCGGTACGGCCATTCGGGCCCGAGCCCAGACTCGCTGAGGCCGCAAGTGGAAATCCCGGCAACTTCCAGCGCTATTCCCAGGATGTGCTTCGGGAATTGCAGTACGCCGATTTCTACACCTACTGGTCAGGGATTGCTGCGCACGTTCTCACGAACCAGCCTGTGGATGACTTGCGTCAACTGGATGCTCAAACGCGCGCATCACAGCGCACCTCGCAGACGGCCTGGGAACTGCGCTGCCTGTTGTCGCGCATCGATGCGCTGTACTACCAGGGGGAATTGGAGGAGGCCGCCAAGCTCATCCAATCCTCCGAGGCGTCTTTCAGCATTTTCGCCGAGGAACGCGGGCAGGAACAGCAATCCAAGGCGTCTGATTAGATTCGATGGTGCGGGCTTGAGATGCCCGCCCAATGGTCATATCGTACGGCTCGTTGTCTGTGGCCATACCCAGTTGCAGCCAGGTTTGCCCCACTGAAGGAGTCTTTCCGATGAGAACGCTGACGGTGTTTGGCTCTTTCACAATGCTTTCGTTGACGCTGTGGACTGCGGCCCCGGTTGCCGAGCCAATGGCCGCGGCCGAACTGGAGAGCCTTGTCGGGCAGCCGGTCGATATCGCGCCGTGGACGTATGCGTGGCGCGCCAATCTGGCGGTCCAGGACAAGCCGGAAGCCTATTTCATCCCGCGGCGCTTAGAGCGCCTCGACAAAGTCTACCGAACGGCATTCACCGCGCTTCCGCGGGAAGAATTGAAGAGCATCTACTACGACATGCCGGATTTGTTGAGCCCGTTGCCCCCGCAGCCCAAGGGCCTGTTGCAGGCGGGGTTGCTTTGGACAGGAGGCGTGGTGGATTGCCGCGTGGAACTCCAATGGCCGGCCGGCGCAACGCGGATTCCGTCGCCCGAGGCCGTTGAGGTTCGCATTTATCCCACGTCGTACGGCTGGTTTGGATGGACCGTCGACAAGATTCTCAGCAATCCCGAAGTTTCCCAAGATGGGCGCACGTGGACCTACAAGGGTGATCCGGCGGCGAAGATGGACTGGGCCTACAGCACCCGGGTCGATGCCGCTACGGAAATGGTTGCCGTATTCTATGAAAAGGCCGAAACGGGGGACAGTGCTCCTTATCCCGTGCCCGATATCCGCGTAACCGGCCCGGGTATAGGGACCTGGAACCGGATGGATGTGGAAATCGAGTGGGGGTTCCAGCCGGGAGCCGAGAAGTGGGACTTTGACGGCTGGCTCGAGGCCTCGGTGGCAATAGTTGGTCCCGTCGCGCCCCTGCCGGAAGACAAAGGAGTGACCGTCACCGGCGGGTGCAGGTGGCAGTCGCGAGCGGGGGATGGCGCAGCACGGCGAGGCATTGTCGTGCCGGTGCTTTATGCCTCCGGCAACCGTCCGGGACTGGATAGCCGCGTCACGGTCTGGATGAGAACGACAGGCTTCACGTTTCGCGTGAGCGACCTGGAAAACGGCTCGATCCTGCTTCCCCGCCACGGCGTTTTTGTGACGCGAGCCGGCAGCGGGCAAACCGCCCGCCAGTTCTCCGCGGAGCTGGCCGCGAGAAACCTCAAGAGCGTCCGGCAGATGACCCGCGAACACCGCGAGGCCGCATCCTGGAACGAGCTGATGCAGGAGGTCAGATTGTGGACCTGCCCGGACGGCGCCGCCCTCATGCCGTTTCCTCCGGTCGAGGACCCGCCCATGCAGGTGCAATTGCCGGATCCCGGCTGGGCCGGCGCCTGGCGGGCCGCGGCCTTCCAGTTGAGAGGCGAGCACATGTGGGGCGGCCTGGCATTCGAGGTGGGCCGCGTCGCCCACGAGATGGACATGGTCGGTCTGCACGCCGAGGCCGACAAAGTCTATGAACACTTCTTGAAAGCCCCGGGTGCGAAGCCCGACGGCGATTATACGGATGGCGACGGCGCCCTGGAGTGGGCTACGTCCATGAGACATGACATGGGATACAGCCACGATGGCACGCATGCCTCGACAGGCAGACTTCTCTTCGCCATGGCGGAACGCTGTTTCCTCACAGGCGACAAGGAGTGGTTCCAGCGGAACCGTGCCCGGATGCAAGCAGCGGCGGATTGGATTATTCGCCAGCGGACCCTTTACATGGAGGATGTCCCCAACCGGGAGAAGTTGCAGGTTGCCGGGCTGATGCCGCCCTGCATGTTGGGCGATTATGCAATCCCCAGCTGCGACTGGCATTGGTACTACATCGACAACGTCTTGTCCCTGCAGGGGCTCCAGCGCTTTGCCGACGCCCTATCGGAGTTCGAGCCGGAAACCGGCCGCACCTACCGCGACCAGGCCGAGGCGTTTCGGGAAGACCTGCGCCGCGCGGTCGAGCGGGAAGCGGTCCTGGCGCCGGTGAGACTCGGGCGCGACGGCATGTTTCACAGTTACCTTCCGCGCATGGCGTACGCCCGAGGCCTCACGGGTCCGGAGTTGGGCGCTCCCCAGTTTCCGGAGTGCGACCGATTTATGGGGGCGCTGCCGCTGGCCGAACCGTTTGCCGCGCTGGATGCGACAGATCCCCGCATGGTTGATACCCTGGACCTGATGGAGGAGCTGGGGACATCGGCCAGCGCGGTGCAGGAAAAGGAAGAAGCGCGAAAGAGCAAGGGACTTCCAACTGAGGACGCCTGGTTCTGGAACTGTTTTGTCATTCTGCCCAAGGCCTCGTACAACGCCAACACCTACCTCCTGCAAGACGACGTGCCCAACTTCCTGCGGTTCTGGATGAACTCGTACGCGTCCGTGGTGGGCGCCGATGGAAAGCTCTGGGAACATTGGCATCTGGGCAACTACGACCCGTGCAGCGCCCCCGACAACGGCACTGCGGGCTGGTTCATGGAAAACTTCCGCAACCTGTTGGTGATGGAGGAAGGCCAGTCCCTGTGGGCGGCACGGGCAACGCCGCGGGTCTGGCTCGAGCAGGGCAAGAAGATTGCCGTTAAGAATGCCCCGACTTACTTCGGTCCGTTCGCTTACGAGATCGTCTCGGACGTCGACAACGGGAAGATTGCCGCCACAGTCGATATCCCCTCTCGCACCCCTCCGCAATCGGTGCTGCTGCGGCTTCGCCATCCGAAGACGACGCTTATCAAGAGCGTGACGGTCAACGGCCAACCTTGGACCGATTTTGACGCGGAAAAGGAATTGGTTTGCCTGCAAGGCCTCCAAGGCCCCGCCAAGGTGGAGACCTTCTACTGACATTCAGCCCCGGTGACGTTCCGCCAGCCGTGTGCGCCGGGCGGCCGCGTGTCCTCGGAGCTATAACCGCATAAGTTCATTCCTGTAAACTGTTCACGGGAGGAACAAAGAGTGGTGTCATGATTGCGATTGGAACGAGATTCTCGCGCGCCGCCTGGGTCGTGGTTGTCGTTCTCTGTCTCGGCAACGTCCATGCGGCGGAGACGGACCAGTACATGACCTGGGGGGTGATACTCAAAGACTCCTCAGAAGCCATCAACGCCCATGTGAACGCCGAGATCGAGAGCTTTCTCGCTGAGATGAACGCTGAGGAGAAGACGCCCTGCACGCCCGAAAACGTGACGCGGAAGATCTATCTGCACCTGTTCAAAGGGCTTCATGCGTCTCAATTCCGGAATTGGCTCCATCATTCCAGCGCGGTGGACCGCTACCCCGATTCCTCCGTTTCCCATTTTCGATATGAGCGAATGAGCATTTACCGGGCACGGTCGTTTCCCTACATGCTTCCCCTGTCGCGTACGGTTCGCCTCGGCGACGTATATTGCGGGACGGACAAATTCGGGCATTTCTTCGGGTTTGGGCGCCGCTACTACAACCAGTACCTGCGGCTGCGGACCTTCGGCAAGACCGAGAACGACGCCATGGAACAGATCATCCGCGACGGGCTGAGGCGCGAGCGCGTAACGGTCGGGGGACTTGTGGACGGCATCGTCTCCTATGCCGATATCGAAGCGGGTTTTCAGGGGTTCCTTATGGCGCGCGACTTGTGCGGCGGCGAAAAGCCGTTCCTGAAACTCGAGAATGGCAAGTGGACCATGGTTCGCCCGATTGACATGCGGCAATACGTGGTTCCGGATTTCGACGAATCGTTCAATCCGTCTCATTACCAAGCGCTTCGCAAACGGTTCGTGCTGCCTCTGTTAGAACGGGAATACCGCGACAAGATGGCGTTGCCGGAGGTGCAGGCACGTTTCGCCCAGTACAAACTCCGCGAACCCAGCTTCTGCCGCCAGACGATCCAGGCGTATCTCGGCGAAAGGAAAAAGAATCCTCAACGGGACCAGCACCTGCGAGCCTTCGGCGTCGAACCGGGATGCATGAGCTCCTGCGCCTCTCAGTAGGGGTCTTTTGGCGCCGGACTGATACCCGACGCCTGGCGCAAAGCCAGGTGCTGCGCTTCGCTGACATTGGCGGGGCATGTAAGCCCTCATGCGAAAGGGCGAGACTATTCCGGGGTGGCAATCGAAACTCACATGAGAAGACTCAGTGCCAGAAATGCTTTGCCCCATTCTTCTTGATCGAGGTCATAAAAGCGACCTGTTCGTCGCGGCTGAGGCGTTTCACGAGCTGGTTCGAGTAGTGATCCCAGGAAAACCGAAGGATGTCGGCTTCCCCGTCGGCCATCGCCGTGGCCGACCATTCTTTGCCTTTCTCCCCCTTGTTGGGGAAGATGCCGATGAGATCAGGTGCGCTGGTGGACTTTGCGCCGACGTCCTTGCGAATAAGCTTCAGCTTGCCCCGGACCAGCAAGTAGCCGAGGCTCTTGCAGGGCGCGCCCTGCGTGAACAGCGTATCAATCTCTTTCAGGCGAACACGCTCGGCGAAACAAGGGAAGGGAAGACATACGCGAAACCGCAACTCCTCAGGAAGATCCGCGAAAAGAGGCAGGTTCACAATCTCCTTGAACTCGAACCGTTCCCAGATCTGCCGCTCGACCGCATTGCGAAAGGCGCGGTGAGCGTCCTCCGGGAGCTCCTGCTCGGCCGCTCGATAGAGGTCCTCCCAGTAGAATTGCGCCGCTACCGCGCTACCCTGCGCACGCACCGTAGCTGACCGGATGTCAAACGTCTTGAACTGGGCCATTTCGCCGAGCAGGGCCGGCGCCGCAATGGTGATGGACTCCTTTTGGCCAGCCTCGACGACGACGCGGCCATCCACCAACACGTACCCCGTGTCAAAGGAAAGATAGCCTTGGTTGATGAGCGGTTCACCGTCGTCATATTGAAGGAGATCGGAAACATCAAGGAAGACCTCCGCTGCTTGATTTCGGGCCTCCTGTGGCAGTTTGCTGAGCAGTTCGAGTTCGGCTATGCGTTGTATAGCAACCGCTGTTTCCACGATGGCCTCCTCAGGCGGCGCAGCCATGCCGCTCATCCGGGTCCTGAAACGAAGCTCCGCCTTATCCCCGGATGCTATCTTGCCGATGCGTTTCCCGGTGTTATAATAATCCCGTCACCGCCACCGTTCAAAGGAGGTACGCTGATGGCCCCAGAACTCCTCTTCCAAGCGCGGCACGGTCGGAGTCCGCTTAATTTGCGGCGCATTTTGTCCTACGCCGTTAAACTGGGCGCGTCGGACGTCCATCTCAAGGTTTCACGGCCGCCCGTGTTGCGCGTCGATGGCGCCTGCCGGTTCGCCGGGGAAACGCCTATTACTCAAGAGAACATGCTCGGGTTCCTTGACGAACTCATGACCGAGACGGAGAAGCTGCGGTTTCTCGAAACGGGAGACGCCGACCTTGCCATGAATATGGACGACGTCGGACGGTTTCGGGTCAATGTACTCAAACAGCGCGGAACAATCGCCATTATCATGCGCCACGTAAAGGGGAAAATACCTAACTTCCGGGGGCTGAATCTGCCCGCGGACGCGGTCCAGAAGATTGCTGATTTCCGCCGGGGCCTCATTCTCGTGACGGGAACGACGGGCAGCGGCAAGTCCACCACGCTTGCGGCGATCATCGACATTATCAACCGGAGCCGCCCTGACCATATTGTGAGCCTTGAAGACCCCATCGAGTTCGTCCATGAGGACATAATGAGCACCATAACCCAGAGGGAAGTCGGCATCGACACCCGGGATTTCAAGACAGCCCTCCGGGCGCTTATGCGCGAGGACCCCGACGTGATCCTCATCGGCGAAATGCGTGATGTGGAGACCTTCGAGGCAGCCATACATGCCTCCGAGACGGGGCACCTTGTCTTCAGCACGGTTCACACCACGAATGTGATGCTGACCATCGACCGTATCATCGACCTGTTTCCGCCCGCGCAGCACCAGCAAGTCCGCGCCCAGTTGTCGCATCAATTGCGGGCGATCATGTGCCAGCGGCTTGTGCCGGCGGCGGACGGTTCGGGGCGCATCCCGGCCGTCGAGATCATGTTCAACAACCCCGGCATCAGCGCGCTTATCCGCGACAACAACATCAAGCAAATCCCGGGGGCGCTGGTCTCGGGAAGAGAAGACCATATGCAGACCTTCAACATGAGCCTTGTCGCGCTTACGAAACAGGGTCTTATCACCGAGCAGGACGCGAGCGCCGCATCCGACAACCAGGAAGAATTCAAGATGAACATGCAAGGCATCTATGCCAGCTCGGGAGGCGGCGGCATTCTGAAGAAGAAAGGGTGATAACCGCGGGCGCGCTCACCCGGTCTTCCGAGAGGCTTCTTTGTCGAGGGACAAGGACGCGCATCGCAGACGGCGTTTCTTGAGCCCGTGGCGCTTCGGCTTCGCTTATCCCCGGTTTCGGCAACGACCGCAAGAACAGGACCCTTAACCTGCCTTCCGGCCAAGGCAAGGGCAGAAATGCCCCGAAGCAATTCGTATCGCTGCGGCCTGTCCGTTTCGTGGACGACAATCAACACATGGCCGTCCATTACAATCAATGCGATCTTCTGACCGAACTGACTCCTCTCCCTGAAGGGGGCCACTGAGTCCAGAAGCGGGCAAGCATCCCCATTTGAAGTCCAGTGGGGTATTCTGGTCCACTCATGGAAAGGCCTCGTTCGATTGTCGACGCGGCGCCTTCTGCCCGCGGCCTTTGGAGAAAAACGAGAATGCGAATTATCTTGCGGTGTGTGCTTGTCAGCGCGGCGTTTGCGAGTCTGGCCTCCGCCTTCGCGGAACCGGCGGCCCTCGAGAACCGGCGCGGCAACATTGAGGGCCTGTGGCGGTTCCGTGCCGATCCTGAGAATACGGGAGAGCAGGAAGGATTTGCCCGCCTGGACTATGACGATTCCGCCTGGCGGTCCATGAATGTGCCGGGCGCATGGGAGACGCAAGCGGAAGCGGCAAACGAGCCTTCGATAGCGGCATACGACGGAGTCGCATGGTATCGCCTCCGGTTTGTCGTTCCGCTCGAATGGCGTGAAAAGGACCTCGAGCTCTTTCTGGGAACTGTAGACGACGAGGACCGCACATACCTGAACGGAACGGTTGTGGGCGAAACGGGACCAGGCGTCGAGCGGGCGGCGGTCAAGCTCCGGCGTTACACCATCCCCGCATCCTGTCCCCGGCCCGGCGAGCAAAATGTCCTGGCGATATGCGTACGAGATGTGGGCGGCCCGGGAGGGATCGTTGGTCCCGTCCTGTTCTTGCTGCCCAAGGACGAGGTGAATCAAATGATGCGACTGCCGCAATCCGACAGGCCCCTCGAGGAACGTTTCGAAAACCCGCCTGCCGACGCCCGGATTCTCAAGATCGTGCACGCTCTTCCGGATGCCCCTGATGACCAGGACCGTCTGTTCCTGTCGCTGATATCGCAAGGTTTTGGCGGGATTGTCACCAACGTAGCCTTCGACGAATATATGGCCAGCGATGCCAAATGGGAGGCATTCGTCCGGGGGGTCGACGCCGCGAAGAAGCTCGGAATGTCGTTGTGGCTTTATGACGAATGCGGGTATCCCTCTGGCGCAGCGGGCGGAATCACTCTGCGTGACCATCCCGAGTATGAAGCCAGCGGTCTCCACGTCGTTGATGCACCGGTCGACGGGGGAACATGTACCCTCGATGTGCCGAAGGGCGTCTTGTTCCGCGCGGTTGCTGTCCCGATGAAAGACGGCGTCGCATCCTCGCAAGGCGCTGTCGATATATCCTCGTTCGTGCACGACGGCAAGCTCGTCTGGGAAGCGCCCCCGGGCCCCTGGCATGCCTTTGTCTTCACGGAGGACGTGCTGTACGAAGGCACCCATGCAGCGGTGAGTCTGGCCTACAAGCTGCCGTATATCAACCTCGTTCCTCCGGAACCCACGGCTCGTTTCATCGAAGTCACGCACGCGGAATACGCGCGCAGGCTCGGAACAGACCTCGGACAGTACTTCGTGGCCACCTTCACGGACGAACCGTCGCTCATGAGCATGTTCATGACCAGGCAGGACCGCCGGGTGCTGCCTTGGGCCGATAACGCCGCCACCGAATTTCAGAGGCGGCGCGGCTATGCCCTCGAGCCCAATCTGCCGGCCCTTTTCGTCAATATGGGGCCGGAAGGAAGGCGCGTTCGCTACGACTACTGGAATACCATAGGCGAACTCGTGTCCGAGAGTTTTTTCGGACAGATACAGGCGTGGTGCCAGGGCCACAACATTCTGAGCGGCGGCCACCTGCTTTGCGAAGAGGCGTTCCTGGCCAGCATTCCCCTGTACGGGGATTCTTTCCGCTGCATGCGGCGTCTTGACGCGCCAAGCATCGACTGTCTGACAAGCATTCCCGACGATGTCCCGTGGTTCGTCGCCCGGCTCATCAGCAGTGCCGCCGAACTCGAGGGCCGCACCGTCACCATGTGCGAGACGTCCGACCACGCGCAGCGGTACCGGCCCAAGGGCGATACGCGTCCCGTGCGGGTAGTCACCGAGGAGGAGATACGCGGCACCTGCAACCGGCTCATCCTGAACGGCATTAACACCATCACCAGCTACTATTCCTTCAGCGGATTGACCGCCGGGCAGATGACACGGCTCAACGAGTGGGTGGGACGCTGCTGTACGATGGTGCGGGGCGGCCATCAAGTGACGGATATCGCGCTGCTGCATCCCATCGAGACCGCCTGGGTGCGGTTCACCCCCGCGCGCCACTGGGTCGCCGAATCGTCTGTTGAAGCCCACCGCGTCGAGAGGGTGTTTCACGATGCCGAAAACAATCTGTTCCGTTCCAGGCGCGATTTCACGCACGTGGATTCTCGTACTTTGACGGAGGCGAAAGCAGTCGATGGCGCGCTCGAATTCCGCGAACTTCGTTGGCGCATCGTCATTCTGCCGGACGCGGATACACTGCCGCTTGCGGCATGGGAGAACCTCGAACGATTCTACCAGTCCGGCGGCGTTGTTGTCGCATTGACGTCCATGCCAGCCAACAGCGAAACGGAATTCCCATCGCCTCGCGTTCTCCAGATTGCCGGGGCGATGTTCGGCGATAGCCCCAAACCCCACATCACCACGAACGGCGGTGGCGGAGCGGGAATCTTCCTCCCCCCCGGCGCGGAAGCGCTTCTGCCGCTGGTGCTCGATGCGCTGCTCGAACCCGATGTGCGAGTGTCCGCCGCGGACGCCCCTCTCCGTATAGCCCACCGGCGCATCGACGACAACGACGTCTATTTTGTCATCAACGACAGCGGCCAGCCGTGGGAAGGTGAACTCGATTTCTCCCCTACAGGCGGCGGCGCGCAGTGGGAGCCCGCTACGGGACGCATGACCGCAATAGAACCGGGCGCAGGAGTGCCCGTCCGCTTGGATTCCTACGGCGCAATGCTTTACACCTTCAAGAGCGCTGTCCCGCGGCCCCGCAAGGAGGTGCAAGCCGGGGACTTGCCCCAAGTGGCTGTAACTGCGCTGCCTGAAACGTCTCCTGTCCCATCACACGGCGAATTCGTGACGGCATCGATCGAGACTGCCCCGTCATTGGCCTCCGCAGACCAGACCGCGTGGCGTGTTTCGGGAACCATTACCAAAGGGAACGTGGACACCTTCGTTTTCGCCGCGTTCAACTATCCGGCGCCCGCCGGTCTGCACGAAGCTGCCTACATCGTTTTTGACGCGTGGCTCCCCGAAGCTCAGCAGGCTGCCGTGCCGCTTCTGGTCATCCTCCGTGACAATTCCGGAGTGGAATACATGGCGGACACGGGCATTCCCATGAATGCGCCGGGCCACCACGCGTGTTACGTGGCGTTGAACCGTTTCCGGCGGGCAGGATGGTGCCCCATAACGGACCGCCCGCTCGACCTGTCCAACATCTCGGCGATCAACATCGGTTGGGGGGGCTACTACGGTTCGGAGAACGAGAACGTGACATTCAGCCTGAGCCCGCCCCGGCTGGCTTCACACCCTTGACGCAGATGAGCAGGATCTTCAGGGCCGGCGCGTCAACCTTTCTGTTATCCAGCTGGAATTCCTCTAGCAGTTTCTTTTCCTCTTTTGGGAGCTATTCGCCCAAACTGAACAAAGCCGCCACGGCCGCGAAGGAGGGCGAGGCTGGAAATTCGTCCGGGTACCGGTTGAACTGCACATGACCGTCCATATAAAGCGTGTTTGCTCCGCCGGGGATATGGTTGAACTGGGCGCTCGCCGACGTGGTTGCAGACACGATATCCCACATGACCGGCATCATGCTTTGTGCCGTGGCCGACGAGGCAGGGTTGTTAATATCGGTGATCACGAACCGTTCAATCCCTTCCCTCAGCCTGTAGAGAGTTGTCCCGCCGCCATTTCCAAAAGGAACGCCCGGGGGCGTTGACATCGCTGAGAACATGCCATATACCGCTGCGTCGTCAAGATCCTTGTCCATCTGCGAATCGTTATCGGGATTCTTGTCGCCCAAGGCGCCACTGAATGTCGGCGGGTAATACGACAGGCACGCCATCAGGTACGCCATCTGTGTGGAAACCAGTGCAGAAGGCATGCCAAACGCACTCACATCAAAGCTGGGGTCCTTTTCCGAAACCTTGTCGAGCAGGAAACCGTAATAGAGATAGCTCGCATCGGACTTCGAAGGAAGACCCCTATACTCTGGGCATGTTTGACCCGGTGCGTCTTCAACGATACCCAAAGGGTCCGCGCTACTGGCCTGCGGGTCGGAAGGACACACCAGAACGTTGAGGTCAGACAAGTACTCCGGGAAAATGGCGCGCATCTGGGGAGCCAGGTTGGCGCGCGTGCTTCCGTTCTGGCAAGTTACAGGCAAGGCGCTGCCCCATGGCTGGTCACCGTGAACTCGCGGGAAGAGTTCCCTGGACTCGCCAGCGTACATTTTGAATACTAGCCCCATTTGCTTGAGGTTGTTCGCGCAACTGGCCCGTCTCGCTGCTTCACGGGCACGGGCCAGAGCGGGCAACAGGATGGCCGCCAGGATACCGATGATGGCAATTACGACCAGCAGTTCAATCAGCGTGAATCCATGTCTTTTCATGATTGCGTCTTTCATTTCGCGTTCCTTCTAATAGGCACACAACATGGGTGAATGATTTCTTGCCGGATTTCCTTGGATACGGGTTGCGGGCTGCGTTCGATGAAGGTCACCGTCTGTTCAAGGTTGCGCGAGTGAGCATCCAAGGTGTTCTTCCAACGTTGAAGGCAGTTCCAACCCTCTTCCGTCAACGCGTAAACGCGTTTAGCCGGGCTGCTGCCTTCCGTGTCCCAGTCCGACCTGAAATACCCCTCCTTCTCCATGGCCTTAAGAACCCGATCGAGGCCCATGGCATCAGGCGGGCTATCGCTAATAATGGCTGCGTCCCGAAGATGCTGGGAGATCACATACGCATGCAGCCCGGCAGGCGCGCGAGCCAAAACAGCCATAACCGCCGGCCGGAGAAAATGATCGAGCGTGGCGCCGGAACAGGGGCAGTGACTCTGTTTCATTCTATTGGACCCCATCGGCTATTCCACTTTGTTTAGTATATCCTGCCGGGCAGAGGGCTGCAAGGTTCTGACCCATGACGGCCATACTTGCCCCTCTGCATCTATGGTGACTGGGCTCATTTGCAGCGGCGTTGAACTCGACCCCATGGGGCTTCATGGGTGGTGAATCCCGGAAGACATGGGCTGGAGAGCAGCGATTGACCAGGGGCTCGCTATCAAGTGCAGTGAGGGACGGAACACGAGGTCCAAGAAGATGGCTGTAACGGCGCAGTTTCCGCGTCTCAAGGACGGCATTTCCCGCACTATAAACAGAGAAGTTGAATAGATTTCGCTTCCGCGCAGGCGCCATTTCCTCCGCGTCCTTTGTGTGGGTTTGTCCAATCGCCGTGTTACCCGGATTGGGGCCAAATCTCAATTGAACGGCACGAGAGTTTCGGATAAAGTTCAGTGTCGGCACAACGGAGGGGGTGATGCAGAACGAAAAGCGCAGGCCGCTGGGCAGGATGTTGGAAGTCCTCGGGCCCGGCCTGTTCCTGATCGGCTATAACATCGGCACCGGCAGCGTGACGACGATGGCTTCGGCGGGTTCGCGCTGGGGGATGTCGTTGACCTGGACGGTGGTACTATCCTGCGTGTTCACCTACGTTGGCATCCTCACGTTCGGCCGGTACACGCTCGTCACAGGAGACACGATCCTGTACGCCATCAAGCGAAGGCTTCCCTTTGGCAAGGGTATCAGCCTGTTTCTGCTTGCCGCCGTGACCATGGCCGAGTTCGCGGGCATCACAGGACTTATGGCCATCATCGTAGACCTTGTGCTTGAATGGATCCGGTTCGCGACCGGCTACTACAACGGCGCCATCAAATTTCTGGTTACTGGTATAGGCACCGGGCTGCTGTTCTGGGTGTTATGGCGAGGCGGCTACGCCTTTTTGGAAAAACTGCTGTCCATATTGGTCGCGGTGATGGGGGTGTCTTTCGTTCTCACGGCGCTTCTGCTTGTACCGTCCTGGCGAGACATTCTGGTGGGCCTCGTGCCGCGTGTTCCCCAAGAGCCCGGCGCGTCACTGCTTGTGGCCGGGATGGCGGGCACCACGTTCAGCTCGGCCATCCTCTACTGCAGAAGCATCACTTTGAAGCAGAAAGGATGGAAAGCGGATGACGAGAAACGCTCCCGGACGGACGCGATTGTGTCCGTAGGCACGATGTTTATCCTGAGTATTGCCGTCATGATATGTGCGGCCGGCACGCTATATATTGCCCGTCAACCCGTCGAAGCCGCTGTTGACATGGTCAGAACAATTGAACCGTTGGCGGGACGGTTCGCGATCACGCTCTTCGTGGTGGGAATTATCGGGGCGGGGGTCTCCAGTCTCATTCCGACCATTCTGATTGGCCCGTGGCTGATCTCCGACTACACCAATAAGCCCCTCAATCCCCGGTCGACTTCGAGCAGGGTTCTCGTGTCGATTGGCAGTTTGATCGCGTTAGGCGCTCCGTACTTTCCCCCGACCATCGCCAAACCGGTATTCCTCATGATACTTACGATGGCGCTTCTGGCGGTTATTCTGCCGTTTTCAACGATTGCCATAACCGTGCTTCTGAACCAGAAGAAGTATATGGGGGCGCGGGCCAACTCTGCCGTCATGAACGTAGCGTGCCTGGCCACCATCCTGTTTTCGATGGTGATGTCGTACTACGCCATCATCGGACTCTGGGAGTATGTCCAGACGAAGCTCCCCGCCTAGAGCGACGGCTGGAAAGAGACCAAACGTCTGGAAGCGCCGGGGCACGGTGATGTTGAAATCGCGTAGCCGTCAGGATTGGCATCAAAGCATTGCGTGTCCGTCGCTGGATACTTATCCGCTAGGGACTTACCAGCCGGGATCTTCAGTCAAGGGGCGCATAATCCGGATCCGTTATCCGCTGGTTATCTTGACCAAAAGCCATGGACTCTCTTCCGCCGAGCAACGCCTGGGACTTCAGGGACTAAACCCCGTCCGTGGTGTGTTCTTGGGGTAATACCTCGTTTCGTGTGTCGAGCAGGGCGAAACAGACCGTAAGGATAAGACTTCGGGCCCGGGCGGGTCGGGAATGTCCGAAGACGTTGGGAATCTGCAATGAACAGGGCGAAAGCCAGAGAACATCCCAAGATTGCTTTGACCATGATTGCCGCCGCCATCCTTGGCGTACAGTCTTTTGGCGCAGCGGACACATCAACGTCCTTGGCCGTGGATATTGGGCTTGGACCAAAGTCCGGCGGCGAAGATTGGCATCAAATGGCGATCTGGGTCCAGTGTCTGGCGCGATTACGCGGGCACCAAGACAGCCGTTCTACTTCTTACTGCAGCAACCAGCCTGTCATTGAGTCGTTTCCGGCATGTCAAGCTGTTGAAGCTGGCGCACAAATACGGTGGCTTCGTGCTTGTCGTGATAGCGTTGACGCGCGGAGTTCGCGCTTTGTTTTTCGCGGGAAATTGGGCCATGACACGCACGACAAGGAATGAAACGGAATTCCCCGATGTCCTCCCGACCCGGGGGCGTGTATTGGCGAAAGCCGCAGCCGTGTATGATTGGGTTCAACCATTCGTCACGCTGGGCCAGGAAACCAAGTTGAACCATTGGGTGGCGGACAGTCTCGCGCTCGATGGGGAAGAGTATGTACTGGATATAGGCTGCGGCACGGGTTTGTTGACGGTTGCGATTGCGGAACGGTATCCGCGCGCAACCGTGGTGGGCATTGATGCTTCAAAACCGATGATTCGCGTGGCCAACCGCAAGCGGAGGCGCGACAACTGCAACTACCGCCAGGCGCTGGCCGAGGAATTGCCCTATGATGCGGAGACCTTCGATGCGGTCACATCAGCCCTTTTCTTTCACCACGTGGACCGTGAACTCAAAGTGCGTTGTTTGTGTGAAGTGTTGCGCGTCTTGAAACCGGGCGGCAGGCTCATCGTGGCGGACATGGATCGGCCGTACACGGCGCTTGGGCGGGCGATGTCGGTGGTCGCGTGGCGCCTGTTTCGGCAACCAGAGATCAAAGAAAACATGGATGGAATAATGAGGTCGCTTATTCCCGAAGCAGGATTTGTGGACATGGTTGAATTGGCTCGGTTTTCGGGGTACATCAGCGTCCTGTCCGCAAGGAAACCTCAGGTATGAAAGACGCACTACGTACGCTTGCGGGTTGCCCTGTGTGGGCAGAGAGCCTTGAAATCCAGCAGGAGACCGTGCGGGCCTTTCATCGTCGATGTGCGAGTATCCTTGGCGGCTCATGTGGTTTGAGGCCGCTGGAAGAACGGCTGCTCCTTCCGGAGCGCAATCTTTTCTCAACGCTGTTTATAGCAGCGGCAAAGTCGTTGGGCTTGTCTGACGCCAAGGTCCGATTTTATGCGATGGTGAATCAGTGCATACGGGCGCTGGTAACCGGATGCGACAATCTGTTGGACGACGAATACAAGGAGGTCATTCCGTTCGATTTGCCAGGCGACGGAACCCGGTTTCGTTCCGTGCTTATGGTCATGACGGCTGACCGCGTGCTCTCGGAGCTGGCCGCCAAGATGATGCATGAAGGCCGGTTCTCGTTGGCTCAGGCGAATCGGCTCATGCGCACGGCAGTTCGGGTCTTAATGCCGAGCGGACTCGAGGAGCACGAGGAAGAATCAGGGGCGGCAAGGACCGTACCGACACCCGAAGCCATATGTGACGATGTGCATTATCGCAAGACCGGCCTGCTGTTTGAAGCGCCTTTGTCTCTCATTGAGGAAATGGGCGACGCATACGCAGGGCAGACACGATGCGCAAGAGAGGCATTGAGCGGTCTCGGGCTGGCCTGCCAGGCGCTGGACGACATCAAGGATATCGCGCGGGATCTGCAACGAGGGCAACATAACGCCGTGGTTTCGTATGCTTATTACGGCGGATCGGAGGCGGAACGGGGCCTTCTGCTATCGTTCCTGCGGCCGGGCGCAGGCGCCCTGCCGTCCCCCGAACACGTCGCGGCCGGGTTGATTACCGCGCGCTCCAGGACATTTGCGCATGCCGCGCAGCTCTTCGATGAGGTGGAAACGATGCTGTGCACCGCCATCCCAGGTTTCGAAAAGGAGCACGCTGTTGCGTTGACCGGCGCCATCAGGGGAACGTTGGGATTTGACCCCGATCCCGTATGGCGCCATGCCGCCAAACAGGAGATTCTCGTGTGATGTTCTGGTTGCGGTTCGCGTTTCGTTCGTGTGTGCGGCGGCGCAAGAGGACGGGTATCACCCTGCTTGGGGTTGCGTTCGCCGTAGGCACGCTGGTGGTGCTCGGAGCGATCATGGTGGGCGTGAACGACACGATGATCGAAAATGCCGTGGCCATGCACGCGGGGCATGTAGCGAGCGTTGCGGGGCCCATGCCGATGCACGACGCGCTGGACCGCGCCCGGACACCCGAAGACCCGGCAGGAGACTTGGAATTGGCCGGCACTCTGCGCCGTTGCCGGTTCAGCGCAATGCTCAAAAGCGACCATGGAACACTACCCGCGACGATTTGGGCGGTCGACCCGAAACGGGAAGCCCTGTTTACGCCCATTGAGCGCGCCATGGTGAACGGCCAGTATCTGGCAGCCCCCCTGGACCTTCTGATTGGAAAAGCGGCTGCAGAAGAGCTTTCCTTGAACGTAGGCGATTCGGTGCTCGTCACGACGCCGTCGGAGCAGTGGGAACGGCGTGTTGGCGGGATCTACAGTTCCGGCATTGGCGCCTTTGACCTCGGGGTCTCGTTCATGACGCTTGAGGCCGCATCCGAGTTGAATGAACCGCAGGTGTTCTTTGAAAAGGCGTACTTTCTGCTTCGGGGAGCCGACCCTGAAAATGTCCGCACCCGCCTGTCCGATGCTGCAGCAGCGGACGAGAAGTTGTCGACATGGCCGGAGCTCTTGCCGGAAGTGGCACAGTTAGTGGACCTGAACGCGTTTTCAATGAGCATCATGATTGCGCTTGTGGTGCTCATCTTGGGTTTTGGTGTTGCGAACGCGCTGCTGATCTCGGTAATGGATCGATACCGGCATTTCGCGGTCTTGAAGGCGATTGGAGTGCGTCCGAGCGAAGTGATTCGAATCGTCGTGTTCGAAGCGCTGCTGATGTGTCTGGCGGCCGGACTGCTCGGTACGGGGCTGGGCTGGGCGATTGGTACCGCATGGGGCCATGTGGGCCTCGATCTGTCGGCATACACTTCCTCCAATCCCCACTTCAGCGTGAATCCGATCGTCTACCCGCGTGTCACACCCTTCATGACCTTTGCTCCTCAGGCACTTGCGCTGTGCGCCGCGGCCGGCGCAGCTATCTGGCCTGCCATAGTGGCGGCGCGAAGGCCCGTGAGCCATGCGATGAGGGACATATGACGCCGAACGCAGCCATATCGCTCGAGAATGTGACACGCCGTTTCCTGACGGGGGGACAGCCTTTCGCCGCGATAGACAATGTCTGTCTGGACGTGCGGCCTGGGCAACGGCTTGCGTTGGTAGGCCCGAGCGGTTCCGGCAAGACGACGCTGTTGAACCTGATGGGAGCGTTGGATCGTCCGGATAGCGGCACGGTTCATTGCCTGGGCATCGAGTTGTCTGGCATCTCCGAAAGAAAAACAGCTGCATTTCGGCGCGCGCGCCTGGGATTCATTTTTCAGCAAGATGCGCTCATGCCGGAACTCACCGTCCGAGAGAACGTCGAGCTGCCCCTGGTGCTGTTAAGGAAAGAGCCGGCCGCCCGAAGATCCAAGGTCGGCCTCCTGCTTGAATCGCTTGGTCTTGCCGAAAAGGCGGCCGAGCTTCCCGCCGTGCTTTCGGCGGGTGAGAAACAGCGGGTGGCCGTTGCGCGAGCGGTAGTACATGACCCGGATGTCCTCCTGGCAGATGAACCGACGGCCAACCTCGACGGAGCGACGGCTGGACGGGTCCTCGACACCATCGAGGCATTGGCGGGCCAGAAGAGCTTGACCGTTGTCTTGGCAACGCACGACGCGCGGGTATTTGGCCGGTTCGAGGCGATTGCCCGGCTGGAAGACGGCCGGTTGGTGGAAGTGCGCACGGCGAAGGCAACAGAGGAGATCCGGGCCGTGGGCCATGCAGAGCTTTTTTGATGGGGGCATTATCCTGACACGCCGCCTCTGCTTCGCAGTCGGGGCGTGCGATGCTCTCCTCAACGTGTCGCCGGGAGCCCTGGGACTGAAGATCGCGGTCAGTCTGCAACAAGACTCCTCCGGCCGTGACCTGGACCTCGATGACAATGAAATACCCGTATCTGATGTATTCAGCATTGCACATGGTCATCAGGAGCTCATTGAAGCCGCCGGCGTTCACTTCGGAGCAGGCCGCGCCCAGCGTTGCGGCGGCAGGTGGCGGAAGTCAATATCGAGCGTGTCATTGCGTTGCGGCGCGCCCGGCGTGCTGCGCCCTTCGTCCACGTAAGACTCGAGCAGCACGGTCAGGCGCTGTACAATATCCGGGTGCTGGCTGCTCACGTCTTCTGTTTCGGCGATATCGTTCGCGAAATCATACAGCTCAAATTTGGGGTCGCCCTCCTTCTCGGAGAGAATGACCAGCTTCCAGGGACCTTGTCGAATCGCGAAGCCTCCTCGGACACTGTGGTGCACGAGGGCTTCACGCAACGGCCGCCTCGCTCGTCCGACAAACGCGGGCAACATGTTCACGCTGTCTTCGGCCGCGTTATCCGGCAGCTTTTCGCCGACAATCGCGGCGCACGTGGCCATCACGTCATTCAAGCTGATGAGCTGGCTGCACCGGGACCCGGCCTTCACCTTGCCCGGCCACCGGACGATGAAGGGCACTCGGTGGCCGCCTTCCCAGATTTCGCCTTTCCAACCGCGATAGGGGCCGCTGGGCCGATGACCGTGTTCTACCAGCAACTCCCAGCCGGTATAGTGCGAATGACCATTGTCCCCAGCGAATATCACGAGCGTGTTCTCCGCGACTCCGGCTTCACTCAACGCGTTTATGACTTGCCCCGCCGACCAGTCCGTCTCCATCAAGAAATCGGCGATTGGGGCGATGCCGCTCTTGCCCTTGAACTGCTCGGACGGCGAGATCGGTTCATGCGGCGACGTCATGGGGAAATAAAGAAAGAACGGCCTCTTGCTGGAGGCCTGCTCGTGAATGTAGCCCACCGCACGTTCGGTGAGGGCCGGTAAGATCCGATCGAAACGCCAGCCCGGGGCCATCGGCGCGTTGTCGAACCCGATATGAATCGCGGGGTCTGGCTTGTTCTTGCCAGTCGGCTGCACCGTTACCCGGTCGTTCTCGATGAAGGCGAACGGGGGAAAATTCGGTACGTCCGTGCCGAAGTAGTAATCGAAGCCTCGAGTGGTGGGCCCCGACCCGATCGGCACGGTGAAATCGGCTTTCTTTGCGCGACCTTCCCCGTCGCCGGCCCAGTCCCAGCCAAGGTGCCACTTGCCGATGCACGCCGTATGATAGCCGTGAGTCCGGAGAAGTTGCGGCAGGGTTAAGCGGTCGGGTGCGATGAGCGGCGGCTCGTAGGCGTCAAGCACCCATTCCTGCAGCCGCGTCCGCCAACAGTAACGCCCTGTCAGCAAACCGTAGCGGCTGGGCGAACATACCGCTGAAGCGCTGTGCGCGTCGGTGAAGACGACCCCCTCATGAACCAGACGATCAAGATTCGGCGTCGGGATTGGATTGCCGGGCGTAAGCGCCTGAATATCGCCCACCCCGAAGTCGTCCGCGATAATTACTACGATATTTGGAGGAGGGCGCCTTTCCGTAACTGTCGTGCGGGTTGTTGTGCACGCCGCCGCGAACAGTGCCGGCGCCGCCGCAACAAATTGCCGGCGATTGATGAGACCCGAATCGGGTTTTCCGTGATTGTTCATAGGCCACCCCCTCGGCACACCCATGCTGGCACGGGCTTGATTTCGATGTCAATGGCGATGGTTCGGAGTTATCCGTTTCCGTCACGACGGCCCGGAGCCCGGCCATGTCCTGGTTGTTTCGCGCGTCAGGCGGAATCGCATAATTAAATCGCCGGAACCGAGCCTCCGAATCCAGGAGCCGCTTGCACTGCTAACGAAAGGCTGTATCGTGCCTTACGAGGATGGATACACCCTTGCATACGGTCCAGACCGTGGCCCCTCGAATCCGGAAAATCCTGACAGGAGTCTTGACTTTTGGGCTCTTGACTTCGGGTCAATTCCCGCGAAACTGGTGGCCAAGTAGTCATAAACCCTTGTTGTTGAATCGTGATGTGTTCTCGAAGACCATACGCGATATGAGATTCGTGATTGACGTTTGGGCCTCCGATCGGCACCATAGTAAGCGTGTGGGTACAGATGAATGCTGGCCGGTTTATAGGGTAGACTTGCCGGAGTGATTTGAGGCGGTTCAGGGGAAGGGGTTTTATCCATGAGATCGCGATTGTTGTCCACAGCGTGTGTCGCCGTCTTGAGCGTTGTCTGCGCGGCGATTTTTGTGGGGTGTCCAGCCGGCCAGAATGCGTCCGTGGCCCTGATTGTCTCTCCAACGTCTCTGGATTTCGGCACTTCCGAAACGTCATTGACCTTCGAGGTGCGAAAGAATTACACCAGCGTTCCGCTGGGGCAGTTCCGGGTCTCGAGCGGCAATGCGTGGGTCGCCGTTTCTCCCGAGACCGGCACAAGTACCGGCCCCGACGATCCGGTCACCATCACGGTTACCCTTGACCGTAACCTCATGAATGTGGGCTCGAACACCGGCACAATCAATGTGACCGCCGAAGGGGTTTCCCGAGTGCAGGTGCTGGTCCAGGCCACGCGACAGCTAGGGGCATCCTTCTCCGTGAGCAGTAACACTGCTTTTACCGATGAGGAGCTGCAATTCACCGATCATTCGCAAGTTGTTGCTGACGCTCCGGCCATTGTCAGTTGGTTGTGGGAGTTCGGCGACGGCGCGTCCAGCACGGAGCAGAATCCCCGGCATGCATATGCATCCGAGGGCTCTTACGACGTCTCGCTTACCGTATCCAACGACAACGAGACTGCAATGCTGACAAGGCGCGGGTATGTCTTGGTGAGCGCCAAGCGCCCGCCGTCCGCCGAATTTGCTGCCGATCCGGTCAACACGTCTCCCGGCGTGAGCGTTCAGTTCACCAGTCTTTCGAGTCCGGGCACTAGTGCCATCACCTCTTACGCGTGGGATTTCGGCGACGGGGGGTCGAGCGCGGCCGAGAACCCCGTGCATGCTTACAGCAGTATCGGCACTTATAGTGTGTCTCTAACCGTTCAGACCGCACACGGCCAGGACACGGTGACCAAACAGAACTATATCACCGTTGAGCCGGTGGCCCCCGAAGCGGCGTTCTCCGCGGTGTCCCGCGAGCCGGTTCCGGGCCCTTCGGGTGCTGTTGTGGTTTTCCAAGACGAATCCATAGCGGGAACCTTCCCCATTGTCGAATGGTTCTGGGAGTTCGGCGACGGCTCGACGAGCACGGAAACCGACCCCCAGCACGCGTATCAGGAGCTGGGCGTCTTTACCGTATCCTTGACTGTCACGTCTGAAAACGGCCAGACGGACACGGAGACGAAAGAGAATTACATCACCGTTGTGCCGGTCCAGGTGCCTTCGGTGGAAGGTTTACCACAGGCGGCCGCGGAATCGGCGATCCGCGCGGCAGGCTTGGTGGTAGGCGCGGTGACACAGGCCCATAGCAGGACCGTGCCTCTGGGCAGTGTGATCAGTCAGGACCCGGCGGCGGGCACCCTGGTGCGTCCGGGCAGCGCTGTGGCCCTTGTGGTATCGGCCGGGGTTTCGCCCGCGGATTTCAGCGCGGTCCGAACGCTGGGCGAACCGCCTCTGACGGTTTCTTTCCAGACCCTTTCCGAAAACCCGGATACGCCCATAAGGTCGTGGTTGTGGAACTTCGGCGACGGCACGTCAGGCACAGACCAGTATCCTGTGCACGTGTACACCAGACCCGGTGGCTATACTGTGTCATTGACGGTCGCCACGGCGGCGGGCACATTCACGGCTGTGAGGGAGGGCTATGTTCAAGTGGCGAATGCCGACACCCCGGCTACGGGGGCGATAGACCTCACGAACGCCGTGTTGGCCTTGAACCCGGGACCGCTGCAGACAGCGGAAGACAAAGCCGCTGCAGCACTTGTGGAGGAGGTCCAGTCGCGGACGGGGCTGCTCTGGCCGGCTGTTGACACCTGGCCGGATTCGGGCACGGTCATTGCCCTGACGGCCCAACCGGAACACCCCGCGCTGTCTGCCGAGGGATATCACCTCTTTGTGGAGGCGCGCACAACGGGTCCTACGGTAGTCTGGGCCATTGGCGCGGACCCGCGCGGCGTGTTGTATGGCGTGGGTAAGCTGCTGCGCAGCCTGGATTGGACCACGGGCGCTGCCACGCTTCCGGCCGCGCCCAATATCACCACTGCGCCCGCATTCCCACTGCGGGGACATCAAATTGGGTACCGCAACACGGCCAACAGCTACGACGCATGGGATGTAGCGCGGTATGAGCAGTACATCCGCGAATTGGTGCTATTCGGGGCAAATGCCATCGAGAATATCCCGTTCGAGCCCGCGGACAACAGCGTCCATTTCTCCATTCCTCCCGCGGAGATGGCGGCTTCCCTGAGCCAGCTATGCCAGGACTACGACATCGAGTATTGGGTATGGACCCCGGCCGATTTTGACTTGCAGGACCCGGTGCAGCGCGCCGCGGGTTTGGCCGAGCAGGAGCAACTGTATAAGGACTGCGTGCGTATCGACGGCGTGTTTGTGCCGGGCGGCGATCCGGGCTCAAACTCCCCGGACTTGGTGATGGCCTTCTTGGAAGACCTGGCCGAACTGTTGCATGAAGGCCACCCGGATGCGGGCGTCTGGGTCTCGAACCAGGGGTTCGAGCATGCGCAGAATGACTGGTTCTTCAACTACCTCGATAGGGAGCGGCCCGATTGGCTTGCGGGAGTGGTGTTCGGCCCATGGACCAAACATTCGCTGGCTGAGCAGAGGATGCGCACGCCAGCCCAGTATCCCATCCGGCACTATCCCGACATCTGCCACAATGTCCGCTGTCAATACCCGGTGGACCAGTGGGACGAGGCGCTTGCACACACATTGAACCGCGAGGCGCCCAACCCGCGCCCGGCTGAATTTGCCCATGTCCACAACTGGACCGCACCCGATACGACGGGGTTCCTGAGCTATTCGGATGGGATAACCGACGATGTGAACAAGATTGTATGGACCATGCGAGGATGGGACCCGGCGATCTCCGTCGAGGAGATCCTGACCGATTATGCGCGGTTCTTCTTTGGTCCTGAGGCGGCGGATACCGCTGTTGACGGCATCTTGGGACTCGAGAACAACTGGGTCGGCACCCTGGCGGATAACACTGGGGTGGACGACACGTGGACACTTTGGAGCCAGCTCGAGTCCGCCCACCCGGAACTCGAGGAGAACTGGCGCTGGCAACTGCTGCTTCTCAGGGCATACTACGACCGGTATATCCGCGCACGGCTTACGAATGAAACCGCGCTTGAGGAGAACGCGTACGGGGCCTTGGCCACAGGCGGCAGCGTGGGCGCCAACGCGGCCATGGACAGCGCGGCAGCTTTCCTTGCCCAGCCGGACACCGCGCCGGTTCAGGCCGCTCTGCGCACCCGCATCGAAGACCTGTGTGAGGCTCTGTTCGAGTCGATCGGGCTACAGACAAGCGTTTCCTCCCCGTACGTTGCCGCGGGGCTGGAGCGGGGCGCCATACTGGACACCGTGGACTGGCCCGTGAACAACCGCTGGTGGCTTGAGAACCGTTTCGCCGCCATACGCGCCCTTGCTACGGAGCAAGAGAAACTGGCTGCAATAAACGTGATTCTGAACTGGGAGAATCCTGGAGCAGGCGGGTATTACGACGACTTGGGGAACGCGGCGAAGCAACCGCACCTGGTCCAGCAGCTTCCTTGGGCTGAGGACCCTGGCCGCGTCAGTTCCACCCAGAACGAGTTTGCGTGGCACGGCGGCGATTCGAGCGACCCGCAAAAGGGCGGCGGCAGGCTCTCCTGGCAATCCAGCGCAACCACGCTGTTTAACACGCCTCTCGAGGTGGAATACACAGGATTGGACACCAGCGCGGGATACATCCTGCGAGTGCTGTACGCGGGCCGGTTCCGGCCGTCAATGACGTTGACAGCCAACCAAGGCTATCTGGTTCACCCTGCCCTTGAGCAACCACCCCAGCCCACCGTGCTCGAATACGCGTTGCCCAAGGCGGTGACCGCAAGTGGCACACTGCGGCTCCGGTGGGACCTGGTGAGCGGGCGGGGCTGTCAGGTGGCGGAGCTCTGGCTTGTGAAGGAGTGACGATTCCGTGTGTCTTTGCAGGGAATTCCCACTTGGGGGCTGACAAGACGTAGGGAAGGTGGGATAGCGCGAAGACTTCGCCAATAACCGCGGCGAAAGCGGCTTTGGTCCGGCGCAGGGCCCCTTTCCCCTGGGATAGGCTTCCGGCGCAGCTGGGGGTATGCTCGGGCACAAGCTCATCGGCCGTGCTGGACACCTATTCTCTCCCCTCTCCTACCCGAAGAGAGCATCCATTAGCAGCTTTTTGACTGAAACTCCGTCTCGCGGACCTGGAGCGAAAAACGTTACTGCTTACCCGTTCGATAATTAAGTCACAAAAACTGAAGAAAATGATGGATATGAAAACGGTGAAATGTGTGATTAACAACGAAAACACCGATAAATGAGGATATTGACAATTTAGATGCCGTGTGATAGCTTGGCTTTCGGTATCGGGGGCTTTCAAAGAAACTCAAGCAAGTGTCGGGTTGGAGATACGGGAGGAAGGTTTTGTGTCGCCGGTCATGGAGACCGATTACCACAAGAGATGCGCACACACCGCGCTCCCTCCTGCACTCTCTTCGAAATCTCCATCCCGTCCCATCGAAAGGGGGTGATACGGAGGGCAAAGAACGGATTTCGCCTTGCGGCAGTTCCATGCGGGGTTCGAACAACAATTGCAGCTTAAAGACAAGGAATGTGGTTATGATGAACATTTCACGCGGTTCGAAGTGTTGGTCACGTTGCATTGTGTTCGTGGGAGTAATGCTGGCGGTTGCAGTGATGAGTCCGCCGGCCGGGGCGGTGAATTACAACTCAAGCACCGCGATCATGGTTTACATTCATGGCTTCGACAATGACGGTTGGACCTACACGACTGAATTTGGCAACGATTCGACCATTGACGACATCGCCGGGCCTGTCAGCCAGATCGCGGCGTTTACGGGCCGTCCCACCAACATCGCGAATCCAACCGCGCCCAATCAGGTGTGCGGCGCCACGTACTACGGAACGGTTCCTCCGCCCTGGTACACGGCCGATGACATCGCGGCGGATAACGCAGCCCCGCAGAGGGTGCCGAAGTACGCGTTGCGCATGGCCAAGTACATCAAGCACGTGATCACACGCTCGGGCGCTACGTCGGCAATCATCCTGTCGGGCAGTTTCGGCACGGAAATCACGCGCTACATGATCGAGCACAATCTGTGCAATCTGGCGAGCGATCAGCTTGTCTCCCGCTGGATGCCGATCGTGGGCGTATTGTGCGGCAACTGGGCGGCCAGCAGTCTCCCGTACAACGATTTGGCGTGGATCTTCGGTGAGAACCCCTCCCCCGACATCGACGATATGCAATATGACTGGGTGAGCGCCAACATCTCGGCCAACGAAACGATGAACTCGGCGTATTACGGGCCGATCATCATTAACCAGTTTGTGGCCACCGCGGACGGCGACGGCTATATCACGGCGCTGTGCAACCAACCCAACGACGGGACAAACAACGTCGATGACTGCAAGTTTCACGGGTACACAACGTCCGCGGCGCTGCATGCGGCCACCGACGGCACCCTGCAGATGCCGGGACTCGCGTACTACCCGACCGTTCACACGGGCATCGTTGATCATATGGGCATGTGGGCCGGCGTCGTGTCCGCCGCGGAAAACAACATCCGCGTCACGATTACGCTCACAAGCTTCTATGCTAAGGTGAATGGAGACCTGTTCGGCGACAGCGAATGGATTTTCTCGGCCCGCACGACTTCTCCCCGGGCAGCCACGTTGTGGGGGGTTACGGTTCCGATGTCCGATTTGAACGCGGATGACGGCGTGTCCATCAAGCTCGAGATGAAGAAGGGCAAGACGAAGTACCCGAATTGGACGGTGTTCGACATGATCATCCCGCCCGGCGAAACGCAGCTCAATTTCGCGTTCAATCCTTATGAAATCGACTTCTATAACAAGTTCTACGATGAGTACGAAATCGGCTCGACGAAGAACATGGGCCTTACCACGGCGACCCTTACTGGCAGCACTTCGACGTTTACGCTGAGCAACAGCAACTATACCGCTGTGTTCAGCGTGGCCATCAAGGCCGTCTACTGAGCCGCCGGAATCAGAAGACGCAAAGAGGCGAACCGTGCATTTCGGTGCATGGTTCGCTTCCTTTTTGTCACTGCTTGCCGCCGGCACATCGTTCAAACGGACGCGAGGACATGCGCATTTCACCTTCCGGGACATGGACGCCAAACACCCGTGTTTCCGGAAACCGCATCTGTGGTCTGGCATTCCCCGGCGCTCCCTGGCCCCAATGACGGGACGCACGACGGCAAGGCGGAGCCGTCGGGGGATGATCGTGTTTCGGGCGATTGGCAAAAGGCTTCTGTTGACAGCGCTTCGCGTGGTCAAGGGATGGATTCGACAGGCGTCAGGGTTGCCGCAAGTCCCTATGTCCCATCTTTGACAGCCACAGGTTCCAGAGCAAGCAAGACGGGCTCCATCGGCAATACAGTCAACGGGAACGTGACTTCCTCGCGGTTGATCAAATCGACTGCGCGTTGAATCGGCGTTTCCGCGACGAGCCGCACAGGCCTTGACTCCCGGGTCACGTTCAGCACGCTTACCAACAACCGGCCGCGATGCTCCGCCGCCCGCACATTCACTCCCCAGACCGGTTCGCCGTATGGACCCACGAGCCGAAGGGGCCGTGCCGCGCACGCGGCGTCGAGCAGGCGGTCAATAACGTCGCGGTACGCTTGCGGCGTCAAGGGATCGGGGTAGTCAACCAGCCTCCCGCTCCCGGACTGGACAAGTCCTTGGCTCCGGACCCGGCCGTACTCGTCGTGCGTGAAGCAGGGTCCGACGGTCATGACCACGCCGCCGGCTCCGATGTACTCCTGGAACGCACTCATGACTGCGTCGGGCGTATGCGCCGCCCGCGGCACGATCACGAGCTTGTACTGCGCCAGCGCACCGGCTTCGATTTGCCGTTCGGTGACGAAATCGCAAACCGCCCCAGTGAAATACGTCCCCTCGAAGGCGGCCCGGGCTTCTTCGACATAGTCCATGGACGGCAGGAGGGAAGAGTATGCGTACAGGACCGCGAGCGGCGCCTTGGCGCGGCTCAGCGCGTAGACCTCGGGTGCGAGCCGGTTCAGGTCGAGCGCCACCCGGCCGAGTGCGCGGACGCAGTTGGCCCGCGTGAGGATGTTTTCGGCGAAATCCCCGTCTTGCGCGCGTTCCCACACCCAGGTGGTGGTGGCGCCCTGCCCGTGGAGCGCCTCGTGCCAGTACACGGTGCGGATGTAGGATTCCGGCATGTAGCGCGCGTCCCCATCGGCGATCAGATGGTTCTCCGAGTTGAAGATGGGATTATCCGGCGCCGTACAGTGCTGGAGCGAGTAGTTCATGGCCATGTTGAGCCATTCGCATGCATATGGGCCCGGCTGCTCGCCGCGGAAGGCATACGTGCAATCGTTGCCGGCGATTCGGTCAATCTGGTTGAATCGTTCATAGTCGATGCCGACTTCGAACCGGCCAGGATCTTCGAAGGCATGCGACATGACCTTCGCATGCACCGGCAAGTCCGGAGCGTAGCGGTGAATGCGTTCGCGCAACATCTCATGAAACGCCAGGAACTGCTCCTGGTTGAAGCGGCAGGCGTCAAAGAACAGCCCGTACCCGCACGACGCGTCCTTGGGGAGCTCGACGTCTTCAAACTGGCGAAAACCGGTCCCATACGCATCGTTTGCCGCTTGGATGGGGCCCCATTTCTCCTTCAGCCAGGTCTGAAACAGGGCACGTTCATAGGCGCATTTGCCTTTGTATTGCGGCTCGTTGGAAAGGCAGATGCTGTGCAAAGCGGGATGTCCGGCTATCAGCGGCATCAACGCGTCCAGCCACTTTTCCATCACGGGGCGCGTATTCGGCGCCTCGATGCAGAACTTGAGGAACCCTTCGCCGCAGAGTCCGTGCGCCGGGTCCGCGTCTTTCGCCCATTGCGGGAAATAGTGCGGCGAGATCAGGAGGTTCACCGCCACGTTGTGTTCCGCCGCTCGGTCTAACCATCGCACGACGTTTTCCCGGATGGCGTTGACGTCGACCGTAGACGAGTCCGGGAGGCCATTACTCGGCCCCATCTCGATCTGGATGATATTGAGCCCGTACTCGTTGAGGATGGGGATGTCGTTGCGGACCTGTCCAAAGTGGCCGACGCCGGTGAAATAGACCGGCCGGCCGTGCTGCCAGAATGCCCCGTCCCTGATCGTGACCGGCGCGGTTTCGTACCGGGGCGCGGAAAGGCCCGGCGCGGCATCCGACACAAGCAGTTCCGCTTCCCGAATCGCGCCGGCGCACACGCGGTCAAGGTACGCGGCCGCCTTCAATCCACGGAGTTGGTGGGTGAAATTGCTCGCGGCCAGATCGTCACGCACGTATTGGAGAAAGCTCTCGACGACGCGCGCATCGGCGGCCGGATACGCCATGTCGCGGCCGGCCGCGCGGCCCTGGCTGAGCCGCTCTTTGAGCGCGGCAAGCTGCCGCGCCGTCTGACCAAGGCGCTCTTCGAGGCCGGCGCGATCGCTCAACAGGATGTCGCGGGCAGCGGCCACCGAAGCGAGAAACGCATCAGGATTGCATGCCTGGTAGGCGGTCATGTCAAGCGCATGTATCGCCTCCTGCACCAGGACGCGCCAATGCGCCGCTTCCGGCCCGGGCACGTAGGCAGCGTCCTGCACTGCCGCGTCAAGGTCTTTTACGAGCGCGCGCAGCGCGTCCACCATAGCCTCGCTGGCGCTGCAGACCAGATACGTCTCGTACAGCTTGCCGTAACCGGCCCGGTTAACCGCTTGCAGCGCGACCGTAATGGTCTCGCCGGGTTGCGCGTTCTCCGTCAGAACAAAATCGCCGTTCGCCCATTCGAACTCCTGCCGGAACACGCCGTTTACATAGGCCTTGGCGCCGTTGTCGACGCCCGCCTTCATTCGTATGACAGCGCCTTTGGCGGGAATCCCGTTGACCTGCTCCGGCACGGTCACACGCACACGAAACCATCCCGTGGAATCGTGCGGCCGCCATTCGAACCCCAAGCCGGCGGCCTGCCACTGCGAATCGTCAAAACCAGCTTGTTCCGCTCCCGGCGCATCGCCCAAATGCCAGCGCCAGCCGAGAATGCGCGAGTCCAGCAATTGATCCAACTGCTCGCGCGTCACTTCCGCCAGGCTCGTTGGAGCGATGCCCAAGAGCAGGACCGCCGCGCACAGACACATTCGCTTTCCCATTTCGAATCCCCTTACTTTCCGCCGGATTCTAATCCCATGGTCTTGAAAGCCGCAATCCGTCGCACTATGCACAGAGCGGGTGCAGCCGTGCCGCGGCGCGCCGCGATTCCGGCATACGGGCACATCTCGATATGGCCGAATCCTTGATCAAGCCAGCGAGTATACGACAAAATGGTGCCGTTTCTCCGTCTATTGGCGCAAGGCTGGCACCTGCCGGGGGAATCCTCGGGCAAAATTTCCGGAAAGGATTGGCAATGAGACACGGAATGAGCGTCTTGAATGGGCTTGTCATTCTCACAATCTGTTTGGTTTGTCCGGTCACATACGGTGCGCCGGCCCCCCCGAACCCGGTGATATCCCTCGACGGGGAATGGCTGTTGGCAACCGATCCCGGAAACGTCGGGCAGGCGGAGAAGTGGTGGTCGTCGCCCCGGGCCGACGCCAAACCAACCAAGGTGCCATGGATTATCCAGGACGCCTTTCCCGGCTACCACGGGGTGGCCTGGTACTGGAGGAGCTTCGAGGCGCCCGTCAACCCGCATCCCAACGGCCGGACCCTGCTCCGCTTCTGGCAGGTGGACTACAAGGCCGACGTGTGGCTGAACGACACTCCCGCTGGCTCGCACGAAGGCGGGGAATCGGTGTTCATATTCGATGTGACAGACATCGTCAAGCCGGGCGAAACAAACCGCCTGGCCGTGCGGGTGCTTAACCCCACGCACGAGCCGATCGATGGAATCGTGCTAAAAGAGACGGCGCACCGGAACAAGGCCCTCCCCTATTCGTCCGGCAGCGCCTGGGACCAGGGCGGCATCTGGGACTCGGTCGAACTGTTGCTCGTGCCCCAGGTCTGGATTGAGGACCTCTTCGTCCGGCCCGACTGGAAGACTGGCCAGATTCGGGTCCAGACCAATATACGTAACGCCGGGTCCGATACAGTCACGCCGCATCTTCAATTTGCGGTGGCGCCAGCCGCCAGCGGCGAAACGCTGGCCGTTGCCGGCCTCTCGCCCGAGGCGGCCGCCGGTGACACGCTCGTCGAGACCACCCTGCACGTGGACCATCCGCATCTTTGGAACCTGAACGACCCGTTTCTCTACCGCGTGACCGCCCGGGTGTCCACGGCCCAGCCGCCGGAAAAGAATCCGCAACTGGGCGTCCACGAGCACTCGGTCCGCTGCGGCTTTCGCGACTTCCGTCTTGAGGACGGCTACTTCCGGCTGAACGGCAAACGGCTCTACCTGCGATGCTCACACACGGGCAATTGTTGCCCCATTGGCCTCGAGATGCCGCACGACCCCGACTTTCTGCGGCGCGACCTGATCAATCAGAAGATGTTGGGGTACAACGCCATCCGGTTCATCTCGGGCGTGCCCAAACGATACCAGCTCGACATGGCCGACGAGATCGGCTTGATGGTTTATCCCGAGGCCTATGCGGCCTGGTGCCTGGCCGACTCGCCGAAGATGAAGGAGCGCTATAACGAATCGGTTTTCGGCATGGTCCGCCGGGACCGCAACCATCCCTGCATCACGATGTGGGGGCTGCTGAATGAGACGCCTGACGGGCCGGTCCTTCGCCACGCCGTCAGTGTCCTGCCGGAACTGCGAAAGCTGGACGACTCGCGCGTCGTGCTGCTTAACAGCGGCAGTTGGCATTCTCACGGGGGTACCACGGCAGGCATCAGGGTATGGTCCCCGAACGACCGGGACAACCCGTGCGTTACGCTCAACGGGACGGACCACGTCATCAAAGCGCTTGGCATCACGTGGCAGCCCGGACAAATGGCCTTCCATCCGGGCCGTGACGGAGAATATGCCGTGGTCCGCTGGACCGCCCCGGCCGATGATACGGTCGATTTCTCGGCCGTATACAAGACCATCGCAGAAAAGGCCACCACCAGCGTGCATGTCCTGCACAACGGCAAGCCCCTATTCGAAAGCCTGATCAACCTCGAAGACAAGGGGCCCGAGTGCAGCTACTCCGCCTCTCTCGAAGTCCGGGCGGGCGATACGATCGACTCTGCCTGCGGCTGGGGAAACGGGGACTACGGCGCGGACACCACGGCGTTAACGGTCACGATCACGTCCGCCTCGGGCAAAGCCTGGAACGCCGAGAAAGATTTCTCGATCGAGCACAATCCCAACGGCGCGTGGAGCTACGGCGTCCTCCAGCCGGCTGACAAGCCCGCCGCCGGGAGTTTCGCCCTGTTTCCGTTCGGCAAGACGGAGGAAAGCATTGGATCCATCAGCAACCCGAATTCGAATGTCTGGGAAGACATCCTGAGCGACCAACACCCCTATCAGCGGGTGCCGCATACGGCCTCCGTCATCCAGACCCTTCGCACGGTCAGCGGCAACGGCAAACCCGTGTTCATTTCGGAATGCGGCATCGGCAGCGCGATGGACCTGCTCAGAATCGTCCGAAAGTACGAGCAGGCGGGCAAGACCGAGGTCGAGGACGCGCAGCTCTACCGAAGCTGGCGCGACCAGTACATGGCCGATTGGGAGCGGTATCGCCTCGCCGAGGTCTTCGACCGGCCCGAGGACTTTTTCCAGCAGAGCCTCGCGCGGATGGCCGGACAACGGCTGCTCAGCGTCAACGCGGTGCGCGCGAACCCGAACTGCATCGGCCATAGCCTGACCGGCACGGTCGACCAGGGCATGACCGGCGAGGGCGTGTGGACGACGTTCCGCGAGCTCAAACCGGGCGCCACGGATGCCCTGTTCGACGCGTGGGCGCCGTTGCGGTGGTGCTTGTTCGTCGAGCCCGTGAACGTCTATCGCAACACGCCCGTCAAGTTGGAAGCTGTCTTGGCTAATGAAGACGCCCTGGCGCCGGGCGACTATCCCGTCCGTCTGCAGGTGGCCGGCCCGGACCTTGCCCGGGTCTTCGATAAGACGATCACCGTCACCATTGCCGATCCGGCCAGCAAGCCGGAGCCGCCGATGGTCATGCCGGTGTTCTCCGAGGATGTGGTCATCGACGGTCCTCCGGGGACCTATCGTTTCCTGGCCACGTTCGAGAAGGGCGCGGCCGCTTGCGGCGAGGAAGTCAAGTTCTTCGTCGACGTGGCGCCGGAGGATATGCCCAAGGTCGATACCGAAATCGTGCTGATGAGCCACGACAGCGAGCTGTCCGAGTGGCTCACACAGCGCGGCATCAAGAACCGTCCATACGCGCCGGGACAGCAGACCGCCCGCGAGGTGATCCTGGCATCGGGCGCGCCCACTGCCGAGCCCGGCGTCGTTTTCAAGGACCTCGCACAGCGGATCGCGCGCGGTTCGACCGTCATCTTCCTGACGACGGACACGTACGCCAAGGAAAACGAATCAACGGGCTGGCTGCCGCTCAGAACCAAGGGTAACGTGTCCGGCATCGCCCGGTGGCTCTATCACTCCGACGAGTGGTGCAAAAGCCACCCGATCTTCGAAGGCATGCAGGCGGGCGGTTTGATGGACTACAGCTATTACCGCGAACTGATCCCCGACGTGGTTTTCATGGGCATCGAGCCAGCCGCCGACCCGGTCGCTGGCGGGATCAATGCCTCGTGGGGCTACCAATCCGGCCTTATGGTTGCGGTATACAAGCTGGGCGCGGGCGAGTTCATCCTGAACTCGCTGCTCATTCGCGACAACTTGGGCCGGGTTCCGCAGGCTGAACGATTGCTCCGCAACATGCTCCGGTTCGCCGGTCGCGACGTGGCCCAGCCGCTGGCAGACCTGCCGGCTGGGTTCGACGAAGAGCTCAAAGCGATGGGCTACTGACGAAGAAAGCAGGCGATGGAGAATCCGAGCCACCCCGCGGCGGCGCGGCACTCGTGCCCCTCCGGGGCTGAGGAGGCGGTCATGGGCTACGGCCTGCCGCCCCTACGGGGCTCCGGAAGCCGCTTTCTTCACGCGCTGTTGTGGCGTGGTGTTCCTGGGAGCGCCGAGCGCCAGCTCTGCTCATTCCTACGACCAAAGCGTCCAAGAAACAATGATTCGCGGGCGAGTGCGCGCAACTTGTTCAATGGGCGGGCGGGAAAACCCGCCCTCCGTTGCGCCAGTCTTGTTGTGGCAGGGGCAGTCATCCCCTGGCCTCTCCCCGCGGCTGACCTGTGGGTCGTACCCAGATGACTCGAAAGTCCAGCGAGTTCAGTCTCTGCTGGATTACTCCCTCTGCGGTTACGCCGATGTCGCGTTCCGATATGACGTCCCATGCGGACAGCTCTCCCGATAGTTGGAGGTTCTCCAGATTCAAGCGCACCTGGACAACCCGGGGTTCTCGCGCAAGGTTCGCGATTACGGCGACCACGCCTTGGCTGCCGCGGCTGTACAGACTCACTTTGGTGCCGCCGGAATCGGTCGTCACGGCGTTCTCATTGTTCCAATAGGGCAGCCACGCGGCCTGATGCCGTCCAAATTCGTCCATGGCGTGCCAGAGTTTCGACTCAAGCTCGAGGCCTCCGTTCAGACTGCCTCGCACTAAGACGTCGTGGAGGAGCGAGAAGGACATGGCTTCCGAGTAGGTATAGGGCTGGCCGTAACACAGCAACTCCGCGGGAATGCCCCATTGATGCCCCATGAACTCGCATCGGAACGTTTCCAGCGGCAGCACATCGAGGGGCCACGGGCCTTGCTGGACGCCGCCAAGCTGTTCCCCGTCCCAGTAGCTGGTGGCAAACGCGAGAGTGGGTGTCGTCATGCAGGTAGACGAGTGCACGTTGACGATTCCGTCGGGCTTCCGGCTCTTTACGATGGTCCAGATGCGTTTCATGAGGTCGCGCGTCGAGAAGAAGGTGTATGTTGGGCCGACAGTCCCGTCCGGCCGCGCATAACCGCAACCGTGCTTTACGTTGCTGCACGGCCAGGGGTATTCGGTACCATCGAGGTACACGCCGTCGATGCCGTATTCGTCCATGGCCCGCGCGATGCCGTCCGCCAGGAAGTTCTGCCAAACGCTTCTATAACAGACGCTGTAGGCGTGTTGTTCCGGCATGCGGTGGTATTCGCCCGTTCTCGGGTAGACGAGGCATTCATCGCTGTAATCCGGCCACTCGGGCGCAATGTCGGACATCTGATAGCCGAAGTAGAGAACCATCCGGATACCTTTCTCATGACATGCCTGGACGAGGTTATGTAGTTCGGCTTCGTGCGTCGTGCTCGTGTAGTTCTGTATGTCCGTCCAGTGTTCGTGGAAGCAGACTGTCCGGACACCGAGTTCGGCCAACCGGTCCAGCACGGTTTTCGGACGGTCTTCGCCGCTTGCGCCGAACGATTCGCCGAACTTGCCGGGCTTGGCGACGGCGTCCGTGAGCCTGCCGGGAATGCCTTTTGCAGGGAGCGTGTTCTCGAGCGAAGCGGTCAATCCGTCGAGATGGTCCAGCAACAGAGTGTGTTCATCGGCTTCCGGCGGTTTCGTCAGATCGAAGGTTTGACGGGGGATATCGGAGATTCGCAGCTCATCCATGTCGAAATGCCCGATCAGGCTTTTAAGAATCATCTGAGCGTTATCGAGGGAGGCCGCGAGCGTACCCTTCCAGGGGCTCTCGGCAACCTTCTTGCCGTCATTCCACACGGCCATCGAGTCGCCCCATGTAAGCGCAACGTGATGCCATTCGCCTTTCTGCCAGTCGCATTTCGAGCACACAAGGAGCGGGAAGGTGTCCTTCTGTTTCAGGTAGGCCCGCATCCCGCGGTCGTCGATGTTCCAATAGAACCCGATGGTGCTGTCCGAGTCGGGAAGCGTCAGAGTAAAGAATTCGCGGTTGTATACCCCCCGGGTTGCCTGGTCCTTGATTTCGACGCCGGGGTCAAAGTTGACCTTCAGCCATGCTTCGAGCGTCCCCTGGTCCAGATTGAAGTTGCCCTGGGCGGGGTAGGCGATGCTCGCCGCCGGATTGTACGGGGCGTCCTGGATGCCGTAGCCGCCGTGGTGGCAGATGCGGAAGTCCCACACGTCCTGGGGATTGTCGCGGACGGGCGTTGCCTGAAATCCGAACGTGTAGTCGAGGGGTTTGTCGAACTCGATGGGCTGGGTCACGAGGTTGACGCGCAGCAACGTCTCGCCGTCGCCGGGGACAATTTGCGTCGCCTTGTTCGCGTCCGCGAGGAAGAAATTGCGGTCAGACTCGGAGTACCAGCCGAGACCCCTGGACTCGTCACCGAGCCAGACGTAGGGCAGGAAAGGCACATCGAGCGGTTCTGTCGGCGCGGGGCCGGCATTATTCACTTTCCCCCAGCCGCCGGGGAACGTGTAGAGATAGCGGGCATGCTCGCGCTTGACCGGCACCTCCAGGGCGAGTCTCTGAAGCGTGGTCTTCCCGTTCGGGACGAGTTGCCAGTCCGAACGGATCATGCCATCGAACTCCACGGCCACCGTGCCGTTCAGTTGCGTCTTGTCGGAGCCCGCCTCCGTGAACACCCGTACAACGCCGTCGTTGATCTTCCGGACCTCGGTCTTGCGGGGAGTCCAGGAGACCTCTTGCCCGCCGATGACTGCGACAAACCGGATGGGACCGGTCAAGAGGGAGGCTTCCGCGCTTGTCACTTCTACGGGAGCGGGCAGCCCATCGAAACGGTATCGCCGGCCCCAGGGCCGCACGACGGTGTCTTGGATTCCAACAGGTTCCCATCCCGGCAACAGGCCCTCGTTCACGCCCGCCTTTGAATCAAGCCAAACCGGCGGGGACGGCGTGCCTTGGGCGTCTGCGGCCGCCGCGAGCAGCTCATCCTCTGCCGCGCCCGCCTGATTTGCCGCGCATAGAATGCAGAGTGCCAAGACCACCCGACACAGCATCCGTTTCATGATCTCCTCCTGAAAGTCAGCGTTGAAACCAGGTTTGGCGCCTATTCGAGCCGCTGAAAGCGGCTGTTTGACAACCAACGGCGCCGACCTCGAGTACGGGATCAGCCCGACACGCCGGGGATACGCCGTGTTCTTGCTCGAGGTCACGCCGGCTCGCTGTAGTTGACCCATTCCATGCCGCCCAGCTTCTTGAGTGCGTAACCGGCCTCTCGCAGGTAGTCTCCATAGACCACCTGTGCATGAAATCCCTCGATGCGCTCGGTAATGCGCTTGACATCGCCGTCTATGGCAATATCCATCTGCGAGCGGCACATCGGCAGCGCGGGGGAATCAACAATCGTGCCGCGGAATCCGTGCCAGCGTGTGCAGTGCAGGTCCGGCTGGATCAACGTGACGGTCTGGCCCTTGGCATACTCGACCTTGCTGGCCACGCCATAGTCGGATTCGAAGTGCGTCATAAGGGTGACGGGTTCCAGGTTATGGCCGTCCATCTTCATGGGCGCGGCGCAATGGGCCACCGTGTAGATGCCGTGGTGTGGAAAGTGCGTGTTGCACACGAACGACGGCCTGGATGCAATCCAGCGGAGCAATACGCCGGGCATGGTGTGGCTGAGGTCGGTGTGGCAATAGGCCGTGTAGCCCGCATCGTTCGCCAGCGCCAGAATCAGGCATGGCGGCGTATCGAGCATGGCGATCACGTCATGGTTCATGCAGCGGTCGAACCCGAAATTGAATGCCTTCTTCTCCTCGAGTAACGATTGGCAGACTTTCCAGGCTGCGAAAGAATTGACCACGAATCTCCGCTCGGTTTGAAGCGAGATTTGTGGATTGGAGAGAAAGCGGTCTGTCTGTTCTTCGACCGATTTCATGAACTCAACGTCATCCCGTGCTCTTTGAAGCCTCTGCGCGAAATCCTCGCGGGGAACCACTTCAATTTCGTAACCCCAGAGGTCTTTGGCAACGCGCGGGCCGTTTTCCTGAGCGGGACCGCTGTATGCGGTCAAGCTGCCGATGGCAAGGACCTTCGTGCCTCGAGCATTCTTCAGCCCGTACAGAGCACGCAGCCGCCATTGGAGCTCGGCATAGTCGTCCACGACCACATCCCAAACATCGAAATTGGGCTCGGCCATGGCGTCCTCGTGATGTCGAAGCACCCGCCAATGGACAATCTCGTGGTAGAGATAGTAGGGTCCCGACTTGTGGCGCAGGAACATGATGTTCGGCTTCCCGCAATTGGCCAGTTTCCAGAACCACTCGACCGCGCCGCCCGCGGCATACGGCATCAGCACGTCCGCGTCGGATTCGGCGATGACCTTGTCTATGGCAGCCTCATTTTCGGCCAGAACCACCGGCCGGGGGGTAAGGGGGAACTCGGACGTCTCAGCCAACGCTTTCAACTCGGCTTCGATGCGCCGCGCTTCAGCGGCAGCCAGCTCCGCGGAGTGGATCGCGCCATAGGGGCGCCAGCTCGTCTTTTCCCCGCGTTGGGGCGTGTCGTAGCTCAGAATGGGCTGGACAACGATGGGTTTGCCCGGGGGCCAGTCCTCAGGCTGGACTTGTGAAGCCGGTTGAGAACCGGCGCCGGAAGCCAGCAACAGTCCGCCAACCGTTGCCGAGCCGCCCAGGAAACCCCGCCGTGTCATTGCGAAACTGGACCCAGGCTGTTGGTCTTGGTGCTTCATCGTGAACCCCTCTCGTATGTTTGCCCGCTCCCGTGATACGTAGTGAAATCCTACGTTCTCGCGCCGAAAGCTTCAATTTTCCCTGGCTGCGCGGGCTGTTCTCACTCTTCGAAGGTTCCATGTATGATGAGGACCGTGGGCGGTAGGATGCTGGCTGGCCGGTGTAGAATCGCCCGGAAAGGGTATTGGACATGCTCTGTGGAACACGTGTGCTGACACGCGGCAGGTTCGGCTTGCTCTTTGGCGCAATGGGTTTTGTTGCACTCGTGCGCGCCGCAGCGGCGGCTGAAACCCTCCCCTTTTACTACGCCCACGCGATTGTGGAAGACGGTTTGGGCGTGGCCGCACCTTGGTACAGTGGCCAGAATGGGCAGATAGATTATCGAATCCAGCGCGCGGCTGAGGTGCTGTTGAACTCCGGGTGGTCCGTCAGGAAGGTGGGCAATGGAACGTCCGTGACGACCCCCACGTGTTTCTGGGGCGAAGGCGACCTCGACCCGGGATGCGTCCAGCGCGCGGCGCGCGCCCTGTTCGCACTCGTTGAATACTATCACTATTCTGGCGACCCGGCCGCCCTCGGCCACGCGGAGAGCATCGCGAACACGGTTCTGGACCTCTGCCAGACGGCACCGGACCACCCGTGGCCCCAATTCCTCATGAGCGTCCCCTACGGCGGCATAGGGAAGGACGGGAAGGTTACTTCCGCGGCATACATCCAACTGGACATCGCGGCGGAGTTTGGGGTAGCGCTGCTTCGCGCTTACCAATTGCTTGGAAACGAGCGATGGCTCACGGCGGCCCAACATTGGGCCGAGGTGCTTGCCGAGAAGCGCGACCACGACCCGGGCGCCCGCCCGTGGCCCCGTTACGCCAATCCGGAGGTGGTGCCGTGGGCGAAAGACAATCCCGCCGGCAACCTCCAGACGGGAGGCGTCGTCTACCTGCTGGCGTTGTTCGATGAACTAATCAAGCTGGGGCATACAGGACGGGAGAATGGTCTCGTTTCCGCACGGGAGGCGGGCATGGCGTACCTCCGGGATGTTCTGCTTCCAGCCTGGGCCGTCAACGATACGTGGGGCCGCAACTACTGGGACTGGGAGAATCCGGTCCAAGCCCAGGTGACGACGGATTGGGCCGCCCGCTACCTCATGAACCACAAGGAGGAATTCCCGAATTGGAGGAATGACGTCCGCAACATCCTGTCGCTCTTCCTCAACCATTCCAGCGCCTCGCCTGAATCGCGGGGGAATGTCTATCACGGGGCTTGGCAGTTTCCCGAAGGGTGTGGATGCTGCGGGCGCTCGCTGGCGTGGGGTCCAATGGAGCTCGCCCTCGATTTCGCTCAGTATGGTGTGGAGGCGGATAGTGAATGGGCCCGGGAACTTGGACGGCGCATGGTGTTACTCGCGACCTATGACGTGGACGCATCAGGCGCCTACCAAGACAACATTGATGGCGGCGTCACGGTCGGGGATTTCCCGATCGTCCAGTACACGACCCTCAAGTGGGTGCACAGGACCATGTCGTGGTTGCCGGAGCTCCTTGGGCCGAGTCGCGAGAATCACATCATGCGCAGCACCGAAGTAGTCAATACCGTGCAATATGGGGCGGGCCGGGTTGCGTATAGCGTGTTCGCCGCGCCGGCAAACACCACGGACGTCTTGCGCCTGGCATTTGAGCCCGAACGTGTGACGGCGGACGGCGAACAGCTGCCGTCCCGCTCCGACCTGGCCGAGAACGGCTATGTCGCGAAGGCGCTTGCAGGCGGGGATTACCTGGTGACGATACGGCACGACGGCCGGCTGCGCGTCGAGGTGACCGGAAATGATCCACAGGCCGCGGTCGACGATGCCCAGCTGGCATATGAAGGCGAGTGGACGGCGCGCCCACAGGAACAAACCTTCGAAGAGGGAATCCACACCACCGCATCCCGAGGGGCAAGGGCAAGTTGTACGTTCGTTGGCAATCAGGTGCGGATTGTAGGCTCCGTGGGCCCCGAAGGCGGATTGGCTGATGTTTATATCGATGGGGAGAAACAGGCGTACGCGATCGATTTCTGGAACCCGCGCACGTTGCACCAGCAGCTCGTGTACCGGAAAAACGGCTTGACGAACACGCAACACACGGTCCAGCTCGTAGCGCGCGGAGAGAAGAACCCTTTGTCGGCTGGCGCCGTGGTTGCCGTAGACAGCGTCCAGTACTCTGCCGCCGGGCACGAGAACGATTTCGGCGAAGGGGGCGGCCCGACCACTGTGCAGCGAATGATCTTCGGCTACACGGGCCGTACGGATTACCGGGATACCCAAGGCAACTTGTGGCGTCCGGGCACCGAGTTTGCAGCGCTGACCGGGCATTTGACCGATACTGTCGCAAAGACATGGTGGACCACGAAGCAGGCCGTTGCCGTTGCAGGAACACCGGACGGCGAACTTTACAGCTACGGCGTTCACTGGCCTGAATTCGTCGTGAATGTCACGGTTGGCCCCGGGACCTACTATGTTCGCCTGAAGTTCGCGGAAACGCAGTATGCGCAAGCGGGACAACGCGGAATCACTGTCGAGATCAACAAACAGCCCGTAGTTGAGGATTTCGACGTGTTCGCCACGGCAGGCGGCGCCAACAAGGCTGTAGACCTTGTGTTCAACGGTATCGAACCCAGGAACGGCGTCATTGACATTCGGTTTAGAGGCAATGTGATTGAGAGTTGTCCGCGTGAAGCGATGGTTCAAGCAATAGAAGTTGGCCCCGGAGACGGCGGCCGGGGCGCTGTCCCGCAATGTTTGCCGGGAGGTTGACACGGAATCAGCGTCTGGCAGCGAAGTGGGCCAACGGGTTTCCGGGGCCAGTGGCGGAATCTTGTATTGGCGAGGAGGGCTGCGTATGTCCGGTTTTCTGTTCTCCGTAGCGATAGCTGCGCAGATGGTCACGGGTGCGGGAGAACCCCTCGCGGTGCTCGCCCTCTACAACCCCACGCAATGGGAGGGTCCCTGCCCCGTCGAAATCGCCACGGGCCGCATCGCGACGCCCGGTCTTATCGACTGGGGAAGCGTCGCGCTCCGATTGAACGGCGCAGACCTGCCCTTCGCTCTCCGGGAAGGGCGTGCCCATTGGAAGGCGGGGCTGGCCGCCCCCATTGAATCGCCAAAGGCAGAGGACTTGCTGGTGTTCTCGTGCAGCGTGCCGCCAGAGACGTGGGCGCGGGTCGAGATCGTGCCGGGGATGGCGGACGGCACGCCGGCCGTGTCGCGCGCAGACGGCCTCGTGACGGTTCGTTACGAGAGGCTCGAGGCCGTAATCGGGGAAGACACGAGCATCCTGGCGAAGCTCTCGCTGTTTGGCACGCCCGTGCTGGCCGGGCCGCTGGCCATCGCGCCGCGGGCGCTGCCGGACAACGCCTATACGTTCACGGGTCCCATCGGTCCGGGCCACGCCCGCGCGGAGATCAGCATCGCGGACGGGAAGCCCTTGCCGTACACGGCACGGCTCGTCTCGGTCTCCTCCTCGCCAGTCTTCACGGAACTGAATTTCGTACTGACCTGTGCCGACAGATTTTCCCTGGGCCTGACTTACCGGTTTCGGTCGTGCGGGGTCGCGGAGATATGGGCCGATGAACGGCCCGTCGAAGGACCAAGCCCCTGGCGCCATCATGCCGTAACGTACGCCCTCCTCTTGACGGGCGACTGGGAACCCCTCCCCTATCTCGAAGACCGGCTGGTTTTCTACGGCTTCAAAGACTTCGCGGCTGCAATCCAGCAGACCGCGCGTCATTACGGCCATTGTTTCGAGCTGGGCGAGGAATACGTCAACGGCCGCCGGTGGGTCCGGCGCCTGATTGGCATCCCGCCTGACAAACGCGACAAGGCGGATGCACTGCTCGAACTCATCGACAAGGGTTTCATTGTCGACGTGTCGCCGGTCACGGCCCCCGTGGCCGGCGGTCACGTGACGGGGCCTGAGGGTACCGCGACGATCGTGCGCGATCTCCAGGAAGTCCTCGGCGCATCTCCCGGTGACGCGACTCCTGTAAAGCTTGAGCTTAGCGAAGATGCCCGGCTCGAGGGCGACGGCTTCGCGATCAGCTCCAACGGTGCCGGGGGCATTCTGGTCCGGGCGCGTACCCGCCTCGGGCTCGGTTCGGCCGTCAGCGCGATTGCAGATTGCCGCGGACGCCATCCCGAGTGTGGTGTCCCGCTGATTGCGCGCAATCCCGTGGTCTCCCTGCGCGGGGGCGGGTTTGGCGGAGGCACGTTCGAGGTCGATTTCCCCTATGGGACGGATGAAGAGTGGGAGCAAACGTTCGACAAGCTTCTCGATTCGGGCATGAACATGTTCTGGTGCCTTGGCATGTGGGGCAACTGGAAACTGCCCGTCAGTTACAAATACATGCCTGAACTGCGCTCTGACGACCCCGAGGCCTATGACGAATCCTCGGGGACGCTGTTCCGCGAGTTCGCGCAACACCGCGACCACGGCCTGAAACTCATTCACTACCTGCGCGAGCGGGGCGCGGCGGTGGGTCTGTGGCTGCCCATCGGCTGTGTGCCCACGACTTTCGCCCAAAAATACCCCGAAGCGATGATGCCGGAGAGCTTCGAGCAGTTCTGGGGCCGGGCCAAGGGCATCCCCTGCTTTACCCATCCCAAGTACATTGAATACCTCGATGCATTCCTGCGCGAAGTGACCGAGACCTACCCACTCGACGCGATCATCATGGTCCGCGACGATAACGGCGGCTTGTGCACCTGCGACCGGTGCAAGCAGTTCGTAGCCCAGTCGCGCACCCAAAGCGGCGCATGGGAACAGTACCTGATCATCTATCAACGCCTGAAAGAGGCCGGTTTCGCCGGTAAAGTGGGCGTCTACCCGTATTTCGACGGGCTGACCCCTGAGATCGACGCGCTGCTGCCGGAGGATTTGTTCCTCGCCGGTCATGGCGCTTCGACGGCCGCCCTGACACGCAACCAGGAGCGGATCGGGCATATGGCCGACACCTGGCTCGACAATCTATACACGAACTTCCGCCTGCCGCCGTCGCCCCGCATGCGCCGGTTTCTCTCGGACCGATGCACATTCTGGATAGGCGGAGCGTACCGCGGCACCGAGTTGCCGTGGGAGTCCATAGGCTACTTTGGCTGGGAACCGACGGCTACGCCCAACAGCCTGCGTTACGAGTGGGGCGTGCGCACCTTTGGCCGGGAGAACGCCCTGACCTTCGCAGGCATGTCCGATGCTTACGAACATCTGTGGGAGATTAACGCGCGGCACATGCTGCCCAAAGTCTGGTTGGAGCTGCGCCCCGGCGAACGCCAAGCGGTCACCGCCGAAGCAGAGGCCGCACTTGCCCGCTACGAGGAACAACTTGCGCAGCTTGAGCAGCAGGCGGGCGGCGAGAGGCACAGCGCGTGGTTCAAAACGGTCCGGGTCTTCCCTGCGTTCATGCGCTATCACCTGCGCCGGCTGGATGCGTTCGCCAAGGTCTACAACACGGTCCGCGAGCATAGCGCGGCCATCGACGGCGGCGGCAATCTGCCTGAAGAAGTACGGCTGCAACTCCTGGCGGAGTACCAGTCGATGTATGCTTACGCCCGCAAATACGCGAACGCCCTCGAGCAGGCGCCGGGGGGGATGTTCGAGGCGACACGCAACATGACCATGCCGTACAAGGAATGGATGGCCGGATATGACGGCTGGCTGGACCCCTTGCTTGACAGGCCCCAGTTCGCGGGGACGCTTGATGCCGAGCCCGTGACCCTGACGCCCGGCCAGCCGTTCACGTTGCGGCTCGTTCTGCGCAACACGGGCATCTGCCCATGGATTGCGGAGGCCGGACAGCGCTTGACCATCGAAGGCGCCAGCCAGGCCGGACTGCCCGAGGCATGGGTATACGATGGGGAGCCGGCGGCGCCGGGCGACACGCGAACAATCGAGTTCGAGGGTCGCGCCCCCGATACGCCCGGCAAAAGCGAACTGACCATCGTCTTCTACAACCCGTATCGTGTGGCCGGGAAGATCGCCGAGAAGAAAGTGGTGCTGTCACAATGATTCACAGGACCCGCAATAGAGGTGCTGCGCGTTCCGGGCGGGTGCTGCCCACATGACCCGGTTCTCTTTTCTCTCGTGAACCTGTTAGAGTACGGCTGGTGCCGATACGCCTGCACAACGGTCTGGATAACAGGGATTTCGGGCAGGGCGCCGGTAGACATTTCAACACATGACAGGGGCTCGATTCCCGGGAGGTAACAGGCTCATGCGCAATACGCTGCAACTCATGTGGACAATGCCCATGGCGCTTGTGGTTAGTGCCGCCGCAATAGCCAGCGAAGCCGGTGGAGAGGCCAGCGGGACCGTGCAGGCCCAAGTCATCCTGACCGTTTCCGAAGGCAAACGGCTCATCGCCAAGGCCGTGGCACAGATGCCCGAGGTGAAGAAGGCGTTGCAGGACGGTATCGTCATTATCGGGAGGGGCACGACAAACACCTATGTGGCCGAGGAACTCACCGGCCAGAAGATTGCCCATGGTGCGTACGTCATCGGCTGGACCGGTCCGGCCCAAGGAACCAAAACCATGGATTCAGCAGAACGGATAGACGATATCGTGCTGGTGAAAGGCAAGGTGCAGCCGGGCTTGAGCATGGATGACGCTCTCAAGGAACTTAAAGCGGGCGATGTTGTGATCAAGGGAGCGAACGCGTTGAACCGTCAACGCAAGACGGCTGGAGTACTCATTGGCGGGGGGCCCAACAGCTCGTCCGGCACCACCGGCAAGTTCATGTCTGTCGTTGTGGGCCGGAAGGCGCACCTTATTATCCCCGTTGGTTTGGAGAAGCAAGTAGACGGCGACGTGGTCGATATTGCCAACAAGATGCGCGAACCGCTCGAAAGCCTGAACGACATTCCGTCGATGTTCCTGTTGAACGGCCAGATCCTGACTGAGATCGAAGCCCTGGAACTCCTGGCTGGCGTATCGGTCTTCCAGGCGGCCGCGGGCGGAGTCGGCGGCGCCGAGGGCGGGACTAGACTCATTTGCCGCGGAACGCGCGAGCAGGTGCAGCAGGCGCTTGCCATCGTCGAGTCTATCCAAGGCGAACCTATGTTCCTGGAATAATCGCCACAAGAAAAACCGGCCGAGACATACATGTCAATCCGGGACGGTCTGCGCGTGTTATCCTGAGACCTTTGACGGGCAGCGCGTAACCGGTCCGTGTCCCGCGCCGCCGCCCCCTGCTGCACTATCCCTTCGTGGACTAAGGAACCTTTGGGTATCTTCCCCATCATCCGTTGAAACCACCCGCAGAGCCCCTTTTCCGGCATCTAACCTTTCCGCGGCTCCCGGCATCAATTACAATGGAAATAGTGGGAGAAATGGACATGACAGAACGCGATGCTGATCAGGTGCGGCGGGCGCGGGCGGGGGACCGTGCCGCATACGGGGCATTGGTGGACGCCTACCAGGGCATGGTGTTCGCCACGGCCCTGAATATCACCGGCAACTACAGCGACGCCGAGGACGTGGTGCAGGACGCGTTCCTGCGCGCGTTCGAACGGTTGGGCACGCTGGTAGAGCCGATGAAGTTCCCCGCATGGCTTCGCACACTGGCGAGCCGGTCGGCGCTGCAACTTCTCCGGAAGAAACGCCACGTGGCGGCGTTCGACTTGGACGAATCGGCCGGCGAACAGACGGCATCCGGGGCCGAATCGCCCGCCGAGGCCTATGCGCGAGCGGAGTTCGCGCGGCTCTTGTGGCAAGAGGTGGGCGAACTCCCGCCCAAGACGCGGGAAGCGGTCCTTCTCTTCTACATGGAAGGCTATTCGGTCAGCCGCGCCGCAGCGTATTTGGACTGTTCCGAAGGGGCTTTGAAAACACGGCTGCACTTTGGACGCGAGAAGCTCCGGCAAGCTTTGCTGGAGAAGGTGGAGGCTGAGTTGCGCGATCACCGGCCCACGGAGAAGACGCGAAACGCCGTACTGGCGGCCCTGCCGCTATCCGTTGGCGGCTCAACCGCGTTGATGGCGCCGGGCAAGGGTGCGGCCTCCGCAATGCTCACTCTGACCCCTTTCACGGTGGGGGTCACGGCCTGCATTGTTCTGGTGATGGCTGGTCTGGCGGCATTGGCGCTCTGGCCGAAGATTCCGGCGCCCGATAGTGCGCCTGTGGAACCGCTGTCTGTCGCGGACAGGGCGGATGACGAGCACTTGGCCGCATCCGAGCCGCCCGAATCGGAGAAACCGTTCGAGGACACGCCGCAGGCGGCGGCCCACGAGAATGCTCCCGCGGAAGAAGCGCCCGAAGGGGCTTGCAGCATCGCAGGGCGCGTTTTCAACGCGCAAACCGGCGAGGGGTTGCCGGGAGTCGAGTTGAGCGCGCGAGGCGGCGATACGCGCGTCTCCGCGACGACAGACGCGGCGGGCGCGTTCCGGTTCGAAAGATTGCCCGCCCAGCGGTATCGGGTGTTCTGCGGGAAGGCCAAAGGCTACTACGAACTCGAGCACGGCGAACTCCAGGAAGTCGATCTCGGGGAGAACGAGCAATTCGAGGGCCTGGACTTTGCGCTGCAGCCCGGCGTATTCGCCTCCGTGTCGGGACACGTGCTACTACCGGGCGGTTCACCGGCTTCGGGGGCCAAAGTCGTGGCATTCACGGATTTTTCGGCTCCCGGACGGCCGCAATCGGTCGAGTGTACGGCCAAAGAGGACGGCACCTTCCTTGCCGAGGAACTGCAAGTGGGGGCGGTATTGCATGCCAAGGCCAGCGCGGAGGGCTTTCGCAGCAGACGGCAGGGTCCGTTTCATCTGCCCGAGGACGGAATCGAGGACGTCACGATTTGCCTGTATCCTGCCGGGAGCATCTCGGGAGTGGTTGTGGACAAATCGGGGCGGCCCATTTCCGATACGGACATCGGGGTAAAGGCGCAGTGGTGGGAGAAATACGAGGGATCGACCGCCATCCAGGAAGCACAGGCTAAGACAAACGCGGACGGCACGTTTGTGTTTGAGGAACTTGAAGCGGGCGGCTACCTGTTATGGGCCACGTCAGAATCGGAAATGTCAATGTCGTATGACGGGCTTTGGCTGGAACCCGCCCCGGAGGACCTGGTGCAGGTGGACGAAGGCCAGCACGTGACCGGCGTTACCGTGGTGTTCGACTACGCCAAATACAAGCAGAGCCGCGAAGCCGAAGCGCGGACTGCGCCGCCCGAACCCTCGGTGGACGTTACGCCGTCCGATAGACCGGTCTGGGGGCGCATCGAAGGCCAGGTCGTGCGGGCCGGCTCCGGCGAGCCGGTGACGTCGTTTCGGCTCTCCGCGCGCGGAGACGGACGATATGCCGAGGCGGTCAATGATCCGGAGGGGCGGTTTGAGGTCGAGGGCGGAGAAGAGGCGCGGACCACCTTGCACGTGAGCGCAGCAGGCTTCGCTTCCGCTCAGACGCTGGTCGAGAGGCCCGAGGGTTCGGCGGCCGCCGTCCAGGTGACCATACGCATGGAAGCCGCCTGCATTGTTGACGGAAAAGTCGTCGATTGGAACGGGAACCCGGTTGCAGGGGCCGTCATCTACCTCGACGGGCTCGGAAACCGGGAAGCCATCGACAATCGGGAAGACGCCCGCGTGAAAACCGGCGGCACGTTTCGCCTGGATGCCTTGGCGCCGGGCCTGCATCGCTTGTATGCGCTGCATCCGGACTTCGCGTTCGCCTGGGCGGATGTCGAGGCCAGAGCAGGCAGGCCCGCAAAGGTGACGATCCCTCTCGCCCGCGGCGGCAACATCGAAGGAGCGGTGACGCGCGAAGGAGAACCTGCCGCCGAGATATGGGTGCGGGCGCTGCCCGATACGCTCCTGGATTGGCCCAATCTGCAAGATGTGGCTAACGAACTCATGGCTAAGCAGGTTTCCCGTCTATACGCACGAACCGACGCCTCCGGCGCTTATGCCCTCACAAACATCCCGCCGGGACGTTACCTGGTAGCCGCCGACAGCGAGTTCGGCGCCATACAGGAGAAAGCGAACCGGGCGGGGGCGGAGGGTTTGGTGGAGGCAACCGTTGAACCAGATATGGTTACGCAAGTTGACATCGCGCTAAATTGAATTTATTGATTGCAACAGGCCTTGCCATTATGTTTGAATCAATAGTTTGTCAACTCTGAATAACTCTTAATGGAATTGCCGTTTCCTGCGGTACGCATGAAGCCTTACGCTGCTCGGCAGAGCAAGTTCACCCCAAAAGAATATAAACAAAAACCATAATATCAATTAGACCCTGCATCGTCACAAGTCTTGTATTTCTAAGGCTTTCCGCACATTCTCTTAGAAATGGCAGACAAAATTTCTTGTGGCCGTCCTGAAATGGCGGAGTTGGCAAGACACTTGCGTTCCCAAATGCAAATGTTCTTGTCGTGACCGAAACGGCGGGGGTTAGATTCCACCCACCCTGATTAGGAGGCATTAAGGGCCATGAGAAACCGGGCAAACTTTGGACAAGGAACAATAGTAGTGCTTCTGGCGCTGTGCGCGCACGCGGCAAGCGGCACGATGATCGATCTCACCACGGCGGGGGCCAGCGGCGTGATCAACGACGCGATTTTCCAGCAGATAGACCCTCGGGCAACGGGCACGGGAGTGATCGATTCCTTCGCTCAGATTGGCGCAGCCAACCAGGTGGAAGTGCAGGCTTACAATACTACCGTTAACAATGTTCTCAACAACGGTGCTCCCGACAACTTCAATCACTCTATTACTTTGGGGATCGTGCCCATTGTGAGCATCGAAACTGTCGATTATTACCAATTCTTGCTGGACATCAACGAGAACAACAATGCGGCACTGGACCAGTACCTGTCGCTCGACGAGGTTCAGATTTTCGTCGGCGACACGCCCAATCCCAGTTCCACGTCGTTTGACGCTGACGGCATCTTGCAGGGTGTCGGCACGTTAGTCTATGACATGGAGAGCAACCTCAGGAATTGGGTGGCCCTGGATTATTCACTGAACACGGGCAGCGGCTCCGGCGACATGTTCCTGTACGTGCCCGTTTCCAATTTTGGCGGCGCTGGCGATGACGCCATCGTTACACTGTATTCATATTTCGGGCGCCAGGGGCTGAATCCCGCGGAATATGGCGAAGGCAACTTCGGCAATTTCTACAACAGCGACGGGTTTGAGGAATGGGCCGTGCTTGTACAGGAAGACCCCATTGCTCCCGAGCCGGCTACGCTGTCATTGATCGGCCTTGGCATAGCGGGTCTCGTCGTGCGGCGTTTCACGCGCACGAGCTGACGCGATAGACGCTGACAGACCCCCCCCGGGGACGTGAAACTCCTCCTGACGAGTGACGTTCACGTCCCCGAACCTTTTCCCGCCGCCCTATTGCCTCATTGTCAGCCGAGCTTCCAGTCGCCGCGGTATTTGCGTGTCAGGAGGCCGTTGAGAGACGGTTCCTTGGAGAAGGTTTCGGTCTTGGGGTCCCAATGAAGTGTTGCGCCGAGTTCGCAGGCGATTTTCCCGAGATGGCCTATGGACGCCGAGCGATGGCCGGCATTGACCGGCGCGGCAGGATCCTGGCGCGACTTCACACAGTTCAGGAAATCGCGCATGTGGTTTCCTTCCGAGCGGAACCGGAAATCGCTGTCTTTAACCGTGAGCTTCAGCAGTTCCTCGTTGCTGGCCCTGAATTCGCCGCGGTCCACGTAGATCCATTCACCGTCTCGTGCGATGAATTGCGTGCCGAGCCTGTCGCCCGCGGCTTGCTTGAATTCGGGAGGCATGTCGCTCGTGTTGGCGACGGTCATAGTGACCCCGCCCTTGTATTCGCACTCAAAAAGGTATCGCGCCGGGGCGTCGTAAAGGTTGTTGCGCTCGTTGAGCATTTCCCAGCGCACCCCCTTGACCTCGAGCGGGCCGGTGTTGTCCCAGTCCATTGCCATATGGGCGATGTCGCCGTGATGGCCGATCCAGTCCATCATCTGACCGCCGCCGAAGGCCATCCACCAGCGCCAATCCCAGTCGGACCGTTTCGGATGAAATGGGGTCCAGGTGGCGGGGCCCACGTAGAATTCCCAATCGAGGTAATCCGGCGCCTTGGGGAATTCGTCGACCCACATGCATTTGTCATAGTCGGGCAGGCTCACGTTGATGTGCTTGATCTTGCCAAGGTAACCGTTGCGGACCAGCTCGCAGGCCCGCTTGAACCGTGGGTCCGAGCGCTGCATGCTTCCGACCTGGAACACGCGTTTGTTCTCGCGCACAGCCTTCACCACGGCTTGTCCTTCGCCCAGCGACCACGTCATGGGTTTTTCGCAGTAGATGTCCTTGGCGTGTTTTGCAGCGTCGATCGATGTCAGGGCGTGCCAGTGGTCGGGCGTACCGATGATGACCGCGTCGATGTCGTCGCGCGCGTTCAGTTCGCGGAAGTCCCGGTAGGTCTGGCAGTCCTGGTTGCCGTAGAACTCGTCGACCTGTTTCTTCGCCTCCGCGACCGTGTTCGCGTTGACGTCGCACAGGGCCACGATCTGGGTGTCCGGCTGTTTGATGGCATTACCGGTGAGGCCGCGTGCCTGTCCGCCCGTGCCGATGACGCCGATGACAATGCGCTCGCTGGGGGCCGCGCTCCCCTCCTTGCCCAGGGCCGATGCCGGGATAATGTACGGCGCCGCGATAGCCGCGCCGGTTACCGCGACAAACGCCCGCCGCGATACCGTTGTTTTCTTGTTCTGCTGCATAAGAAGTATCCTCCGTTTCGGCCCTGTATGTCCGCCGGGCAACGATACCCCCCGGCCGCAATAGTGGAACTCGTCTCAAGGAAAAACCTCAACCATCGTAGAGGCACGTTACCGCGGATTCAAGGCAGAATATGTGAAAACCCCAGCCCCGCTGTGATGCAGGCATCCACCCCGAATTCTGCGACAGGATTTCCAGGATTGACAGGAATCCGTTCCGCCTGAAACACGTATGCGCGAGTTCAGAGAAGAAGGGTCCAATTGGGAGATCTCGGCCGTAGGAATGGCGCGATCGGCGACCACGCCACAGCGAGGTTTTTCGGCCTCCTAGGCGTCACGCCTGCGTATGCGCCTGGTTGGGCGCCGCGCCGCCCCCCGCCCTCTCTCCCGCGCTGAACGCTTCCTGCGCCGCATCCACGATCATCACGGACATGACGCTGAACGCCACTATGAGGGTCGGAACGCCGTCGAAAAGCCACTCGAGAATCCAGAGAACGATGAAGTATAAGAGAGGGCCTAGGACGCAGTTCCTGATCGCGATGAGTACGCCTTTGTTCATGGCAAAACCCCCTCGTTCGCCTCTAACGGGCAAAACCCACCGAACTCACAAGCTGTGGCACGGTATCCTGGCCGCGCCACCTTTGCGACCGTCAGGTCTCCATCTTGTCGGGCGCCTTTGGCGGCACCGACATTGACAGTGCGGAGCGCCTTTCGCATTCAGAGACTTCCCTGCGAGCTTACCACTTCTCCCCGTGCATTGCGCAAAAAGGAGGAAAAGGGGCATGCAAAGATGCAGGCGAGACGCCTGCGCTACGGTGTGTTTGAGATGACTCCACCGCAACCGGGAGGGACGTTGGTTTGAACTGAATTCAATCTCCGTCGTCATGATGCCATTTGCACTGTCCATTCTGTGCAAGACCCGGGGGGGCAGTGCGTCCCGACCCGGCTTTCCAAGGGAAACGAGAGGTTTCCGGTTCACCACACTTTTCCTCAACTCGGCCGATCGGACGGACCGGACAAATCGGGCTTGGCCGGTTTCGCGAGAGCGGTCTATTACGCGTCCAGCTTGTTCGGATCCGCGGGGATACAACACTGGCTTGCCCCACCCGGCTGGGTCGCTGACGCCGGGCGAGTTCATGGTTGAAAATCGGCGCGGCGTGCATCATCCTGATGGGCGGGCGTCATGAGTCAGTTCAGCGGAGGAGTTGCGACATGTTTACACGTAATTGGCGAGTAGCGGTTTGCCTGGCGGCCGTTCTAGGCGTGTTTCCGGGATGCGCGACACAGGGAAACGGCGAAGAGGGTTCGGGCAGGCTGAGTATTGCGAAGGCGACGTACGGAACGGCGCCGGAAGGGGGCAACGCGGACCTGTATACGATCACGAACGCTAACGGGATGGTGGCGCAGATCACCAATTACGGCGGCACCGTGACGTCACTCCTGGTGCCTGATGCCGCAGGAGCACTGGCCGACGTCACCCTGGGATATCCCAGCCTCGAGGGCTATTTCGAGAACAAACCCTATTTGGGGTGTCTTGTGGGACGTTTTGGCAATCGTATCGCGAAGGGACGCTTTACCCTTGACGGCAAAGAATATGTGCTGGCCGTGAACAACGAGTCCAACCATCTCCACGGCGGCATCAAGGGCTTCAACAAAGTGCTGTGGGACGCGAAGCCTGCTTATCGCGAGGGCGCGGTCGGGCTCAAACTCACGTATGTCAGTGTTGACGGCGAAGAGGGGTATCCGGGCACCCTCGAGACGACGGTCCACTACTGGCTGACCAATGCCAACGAACTCGAGATCGTCTACGAGGCCGTGACCGACAAGGCCACGCCGGTCAACTTGACCTATCACGGGTATTTCAACCTGGACGGCCAGGGCGAAGGTGATATCCTGGACCACGTGATGATGATCAACGCGAGCCGCTACACGCCGGTGGACGAGACGCTGATACCCACCGGCGAACTGGCGCCCGTGGCAAACACGCCGCTCGATTTCACGATGCCGGTGGCCATCGGCGAACGCATCAACGCGGACCACGAACAGATCAAGCGCGGAAATGGGTACGACCACAATTACGTTTTGAACAGTCAGGACGGCTCGCTCGCCCTGGCCGCGCGGGTGCTCGCGCCCGGGTCCGGCCGCGTTATGGAAGTCTACACGACCCAGCCCGGCGTGCAGTTCTATTCGGGCAATTTCCTCGATGGAACCATCACGGGGAAAGAGGGAAAGGTCTACAAGCAGCGTTACGGGTTCTGTCTCGAGACACAGCACTACCCCGACTCGGTCAATCAGCCGGGTTTCCCCTCGTGCATTCTAGAACCCGGCAAGAAGTACTATCAGAAGACCGTGTATCGTTTCACCACGCGGTAGTTCGGCGCGGCGGCGCGTCCGTGCGTGCTGGTCCCCGCCGGCGTTACCTGAATCGCGCGATGGTTTCGAGTCTGGCTATTTGTCTTCCGGGGGAAGTTCGACGAGCCAGATGTTGCGGAACCAGACGGGGTTTCCGTGGTCCTGGAGCGACAATGCATCGGGTTCCGAGGTGGCCGTCACCTGCGAGCCCGTGGTCTTGTCGGGGATAGGCTGATTCTCGTGCACCGGCACGCCGTTATGCAAGACGGTGATGCGCGCGTCTTCCAACTTGTTCCAGTCGCTGTCGAACCGTGCGGCGCGGAATTCGATGTCGAATGTCTGCCATTGCAGCGGAGGCGCACACACGTTTACCCGCGGGGCGGCAAGTTTGTAGATTCCGCCGCAATCGTTGTTTTCGCCGGCAAGTCCGTAGCTGTCCAGAACCTGGACTTCATAGCGGTTCTGGAGAAAAACGCCGCTGTTGCCGCGTTTCTGCCCGTCCTGGTCGGGCAGGAAAGGCGTCCGAAACTCGACGTGCACTTTCTGGTCGATGAAGTTCTGCTTGGTCTGGATGCTGCCGCCGCGGACTTCCATGGCGCCGTTGCCGAGGATCAGCCAGGTTGCGGGGCCGGGCTCGGTCTGCTCGGGCAACGGCACGGGCTTCCATTCCGCATCGCCCTGTTCCGGGGCGAAAGCCACATCCATCAAGTCGGCGCCGGTCTTTCCTTCCGCGGTGTACGGGCCCGAGACTTCCCACAACGCGATATTGCCGTCAAACGACTCGAGCGGAAAGAGGTCCTGCCCGGGAGCGCCCACGAAGAAGCCAGCGACGGGGGATGCATCAAGACCGCGCAATCGGGCCGTAAAGGCCCATTCTTTGTCGTTCTGGACCACTTTTGCCAGGAAGAGGTTCCAGCCTTCGAGGAGGTCGACCGTAACCTTGTTTTGGCAGGGCGTAACCTTGCGATCTTCGATTATTGAATGTATCTCGGCATTGTTGAGCCAGACTTTTCCGCCGTCTTCGATGCCGTAGGCGAACTGTGCTTTGCCTGGCGCGGGCGCCCACACCCATGTGCGCAGATAGGCGACGCGGTTTTCGCCGCCGAGCGTTTTCTTGAGGTTGATACCCCACGGGTCGACGCCCCGCGCCACCCAGAGGTCAAGGTTGCTGCCGTCAAACAACACGATGGCTTCCTTCGGCGGCCGTGCGCCGAGCGTAGGAGAGAGACGTACGACGTGATGGAGCTCGAGGCCGCCGGATACCGCGCCTTCCACGCGCCCGGTCATGGTTTTGCCCCGGATGGAGACGGCAACCTTGGCGTCTTTCATGTCGCCGCTGGCGCCCGCCCCGGAGAAGTCCACGCCGCCTTGGACCGCTTTGCCGTCAAGCACGGCCAGCGCCGGTTCGCGCGTATCAAACGCCGGCAGCAGGTTCATACGGTAGGTTTTGCCCGCCAGCGGGATGACCTGGGCATATATCTTCGCGCTGCCCCATTTGCCCTCCCAGTCGCCCATGTGCGGGTCGCCCGGCGTGGTCTGAGCCGGGCTGGCTTCATCGCGAGCTCCCTGGAACGTGGCGCAACCGCCCAGGAGCGCTACGGCCAGCAATGCAATCATCGGAAGATGACGGGTTTTCATGATTCGGGTCTCTCCTTGTGCCGAGATGGCGGATTTGAGTAAATATACGCGATGGGAAAGAGTAGAATCTCAGGGCGCGCAATTTCAAGAACGCTGCAACGCGGCCAGCCACCACCGGGAACGACATCTCCCCCACTCCGCCGGCGCGGCCCCATCTCCGTCACCGCGGTCCGGTCGAATACCACGGACTGAATGGCGAGGGAGCTGGAGACCTGGCGGTCGCAAGAGCGGCGCGGCCGGGAGACCGTGCCACAGCGGAGATGCCCTTGAGAATATCGCAGAAGCCGCGAGATAGCGGCATGAACGGGTCAAGGAGTGGCGGCCGTTTCCGCGTCGGATGCGACGAGCGTGCTGTCTTCGTCCCGTATCACGGTCTTTTGAGCCTGGCTCAGGTCGCAACCGGAAACGAACATGCGCGAGCTTTGCACCGCGTGCAGAAAAGCCGGAATGCCGGGCTCGGCGTCACAGTCGCGGACGCTGGCGGAAGTTCCCTTCAGACCGATCGCGGCCTGCGCAGGGAGCGAGACAAGGCCGCGAGTGCGAATGTTGCTCAGCGCAGCGCCGTAGACCTCGTCGCAGAACAGGCCATATCGCCATGCGCCGCGCGCCGCGCGCAAATCGATATCGACATCCTGAATCCGCAATCCGTCCACGCGCGCACAATAGAGCGCATACGGGTTTGCAGGGGCGCCCCAGACCCCGCTGGCGGCAGGCGCGGCGCCTTCCGGCATATCGCCGGTCAGAAGAAACTGGATGTTGGAGAGAGTCACGTTTTCACAGTGTTTCTTGTCGAATCCGCCAACATAGCTGCCGTACCGTGATTGGGCAATGACGTTGGACACGAGGATATTCTTGAGGTGCACCTGGGATTGCTCGCCCGTCTCGTTGCCCATCCAGAAGTAGAGCGCCTGATTGACGTTTCGCATGACAACGTTGTTGAAGGTGATGTTCTCACACCGGGTCCCCCTGACAATGTTGGGCCGCCCCGGCAAGATGCTGACGATGTCGAGTCCGATGTCCGTATCGAAGATTGTCAGGTTGCTGAATGAACAGTTTCGAATGATGGAGTCGCCCTCATAACCGATTCGCACGCCACAGGCCGGCACGGAGCACAGAACACAATTGGTCACCGTGATATTCTCGCAGGGCTTGTCTTCCCCGAGCAGTCCCGCGTCGCTCTTGATGGCGATGGCGTCGTCGCCGCCATCGATCGAACAATTGGCGATGCGCACATCGCTGCAACAGTCGATGTCGATCCCGTCGGTGTTCGGACCGTCGTGAGGATTGCGAATGGTAATGCCGTCGATAGTGACGTTGTTGCAGCCGATCGTCCAAAGGGTATAACAGGACGAATTGGCCAGGGTAACATCACGGACCCGAAGGGAATCGCCTTTCACAATTGCTATTAGCGCCCGCGGACGGTTCGGCATGGGCTTTCTGACCATCGCAGAAAGCATCTCCTCGAACCAGAACTTCGAGCCTTGGCCATCAATGGTTCCCCGGCCTTCAATCGAGACGTTTTGGACGCCCTCGCCATAAATAAGAAACCCTCCCCCGACGACTTCAGGGATTCCAAAGGATGGGGCATCGGGGTCTTGTCGAACAGCCGGAGGATAGTCTTCCGGGCGCGCGCTTCCTCGAAGCACGGCATTCGCTTCCAGCAGAAGGCGGACATTGTCTTTCAGGAACACGCTTCCTGAGAGATACACGCCCGGCGAAAAGTACACGGTTCCTCCGCCGGCCGCGGTGCACGCATCGATGGCCTTCTGGATGGCCGCCGTGTCGAGCGCGGTTCCATCTCCAACGGCGCCAAATTCCTGAACGCGAACCACCACGGGGGAAGGCGCTTCCAGGGCCTCACGCTGCGATTCGGGCGACCCGGCAACCAGTGTGATGGCCAGGAGACGGAGGAAAAGTGTGCGGCTAATCATTCGATACTCCTTAGAAACGGGATCCAGGCCAAACCAACGCCGGCTGCCGGTTCCCGTCGAACGGACGGTCAGCGCGCGCCTCGCGTTGTCCTTCACGGAACATGGTAACCGAGCCTCGGGCGAATTGTATCCGCAACGCAATTGTGGGATGCTTGCGTGTGTTTTATCAAATTGAGAGGTATCGTGCCATGCTGCTTTCAGTCCTTTGCTTTGCGTCGCTTATCGTGTTGACTGCGCCGGAACCCGAGGCCGTCTCGACGGGGCCGTTCCCTGACCCACTGGTTCTGGAGAACGGACAGCGCGTCGAGACAAAGGAGAACTGGGAGGCGCGCCGGTCAGAGATGCGCGGTCTCCTGTTGCGCCACGAGTACGGCAGCGTGCCGTCTTCCTCTGTGCCGGTCAAACTGGCCGAGACCGTTGCGCAAGAAACGCAGAACGGCGGCATCACCGCGTTCCGATCGGTGCGTTTGGCCGTCGGTTCCGAGAATCCTTTTCCCGTGCAGGTGGAGATCTATCTGCCGGCAGGCGGCGCTGGCCCGTATCCGGCGATTCTGCGCGTTGGCCTGGGGTGCCCGATCATCAAGGAGATCAACGAGCGCGGATACATCTTCGCATGCTACGAGAACAAAGATTTTGATCCCGATACGCACGGCGCCGACAAAATCGGCCCTGCGCAGGCGATGTTCCCCGACTGTGATTGGGGAAGCCTGGGCGCGTGGGCGTGGGGCGCATCGCGTGTGATGGATTACCTCGTGACGCTTCCCGAGGTCGACGCGAAGCATGTGGCAGTTACCGGGCATTCGCGGACCGGGAAGACGGCTTTGTTGGCCGGAGCATTGGACGAACGGTTCGCGGCGGTGGTTCCGAACGGGTCCGGATGCGGGGGCGCCGCGGCGTACCGGCGCTATGGACCCGACTGCGAAACGCTGGAACTCATCACTCGGCCATCGAGATTTGTCAGTTGGTTCCAGAAAGACTTTCGCCAGTTTGCAGGGAAAGAAAACGAGTTGCCGTTCGATCAGCATTTCTTGCGCGCGCTGGTTGCGCCCCGGCCGGTCCTGTCTACCGACGCCTTGGGGGATTTGTGGGCCAATCCTATCGGGACGGCGGCAGCCTGGCGCGCGGCGCAACCCG